>CANRPR010000033.1 GCA_947632535.1 uncultured Clostridia bacterium
CCGCCGTATGCCGAACGGCACGTACGGTGGTGTGAGAGGGAATAAATAAAATAATTATTTATTCTCTACTCGATTAACATAACATTTGATCATAAAATACTCTCAAACTTCGCATAGGAGTGAAATTTGCATAATGGAAAGGTAGAAAAAAGAAATATTATGCAACCACTTGACAATAGATTATCTTTACTGTAAAATGATAAAAGAACACAAGAAGAAAGGTGTTAAAAAATCATAAGAAAAGGTAGGAGATGTATGTATGAAAGGAAGAAAAGAAGAAGGTATAACATTAATAGCATTAGTAATAACAATAATAGTGTTACTAATATTAGCAGGGGTAACAATAAGCTTAACCTTTGGAGAGAATGGAATATTAGCAAGAGCAAAAGAAGGAAAGGATAAGTATGCAGAAGCAGAACAAAATGAAATAGACATACTAGATAATTTAGATTATCAATTTGGAACATTAGTAGAAAATGGAACAATAGACCCAGATAATAATGTGACAAACAAACCAAACGCACCAAAGTTAGACGAAAGTAAAGCAATGATACCAGTATACTATGACAATACAGAAAAAGTATGGAAAAAAGCACCAGAAGATAATGAAGGAAATATGTGGTATGATTACTCAAATAAAAAGTGGGCAAACATAGTAACAGTATCAGACGAAAATGCAAACTTAAGAATAGCAGAAGTAGGAACAGAAATACCAATGGAAGATATAACAACATTTTTTGTATGGATACCAAGATATGCATATAGTATAAGAGAAGGAACAAAAACATCAAATGAAGAAACACCAAGCCAAACAAATTCAAAAGCAAAAAAGATAAGCATAACATTTTTAAAAGGTACAAGTAATATAGGAACAGATGGAGTAAATTATGGAGCAAGAACAGACAGCGAAACAGGAATAGAAGTAACAAAAAATACTGATGGAACATATAATTATGACTTAAGTAAAGTATCAGCAGGAGAACCAACACCAAAAATAGTACACCCAGCATTTACATTTGGAGAAAAGCAATTAACAGGAATATGGGTAGCCAAGTTTGAAGCAAGTGGATTAACAAATGGAGATACAGGAGAAGCAGTAGGAAACTACAAGGAAGGAACAACATTAATAACAGCAGACGAAACTAAAACATATGTAAGAGTATTACCAAATGAAATAAGCTGGAGACACATAAGCATAGGGGAAAGCCAATATCAAAGTATGAATATGAAAAATAATACACTAAATACATATGGTTGGTCAACAGCAGTAGATAGCCATTTAATGAGGAATAGTGAATGGGGAGCAGCAGCATATTTATGCTATAGTGCTTTTGGAAATGTTCCAGAAAGAAACGCAGCTGGAACTAGCAAAAATAGTCGCTTTTATGATTTTCATACAGGAGCGGGGCCAAATGGAACAGACTCAAAACCAAGATATGATACATGGTCAGAAAATGCAAATGGGTATGATACGGCAAATGGGCAATTAGCAAGTACAACGGGAAATGTATATGGAATATATGATATGAGTGGAGGATCATGGGATTGGATAGCAGCATATTACGACAACGGACATACAAATTTGAATATTAATGGAAAAAGTAAAGAAAATTCATATTTTGACGAAAACAATAAAGTACTTACAACATATGAAAAATATTGGAATGCTTATAAAGCAGAGGAAAATGGAAATAACTATGATTCACTATCAGATGAGGAAAGATATAATGTAACAAAGGAAATATGGGATAATTTAGAGAAAGCAAAAGGAATAGGAATAAATGAGATGGCAGGAAGTTGGTCATATAGGGGATTGATAGACGGCTCAGGAAAATGGAAAGTAAATACAACTGATACAGATCAAACATTTGGACTATCGTGGAATAATGATAGCATTAATATTGGAGGAGGAAGCAACACATTTTTAAATCGAGGAGGATCATGCTCAGACGGAACAAATACAGGATTATTTGCACTAAGCGCTATGCCTGGAAGCAGCTGGGATTTTAATACATTCCGCCCAGTACTAGCATTCTAATATTAACAATTAGCTAAGAATAATAAAATAAAAAGTGGTAAGAAGTACAACAATTCTTATCACTTTTTTGCATACACAAAAACTGCCACAAAAAGCTTGACTATTTTATTAAAAAGATATAATATAAAGCCATAGTATATGAAGTGTCGCATGAATTAAAATAATTTTTTCTTCACCACTTGTTTTTTATTAAGAAAGGAAATAGATATACTATGAAAAATTTTAGTAATTATATTGATTATGACAAAAAAGAAGGATGGAAGGAAGGTTCAAAATTTGTACATGGAGCACTAGGAAGTGATCCAATGACAGGCTCAGTTAGTTTCCCTATTTTTCAAACTGCAACATTCAGATTCAGAGCATTAGGAGATTCTTTAGGATTCGATTATACAAGATGCCAAAATCCAACAATAGAAGAATTAGAAAGAACAATGGCAATTTTAGAGCAAGGCACAGAAGGGTTTGCATTAGCTAGTGGAATGGCAGCAGTTATGTGTGCACTTTCTGTTTTAAAAAGTGGAGACCATGTAATATTATCAGACGATATTTATGGTGGAACATATGAAATTGCACTAACGACACTACCAGATAACAAAATAGAAACAACATTTGTAGATTTAAGTGACTTAGAAGCATTTAAAGCAGCAATTAAACCAAATACAAAAATGGTATTTATAGAAACACCAACAAACCCAATGATGAAAGTAGCAGACATTGCAGAAATAAGCAAAATTGCAAAACAACATGACATTCTTGTAGCAGTTGACAACACATTATTAACACCATACTATCAAAAACCTCTAACATTAGGAGCAGATATTGTTGTACATAGCGCAACAAAATATCTAGAAGGTCATAATGATACTATGGCAGGTATAGTAGTTGTAAAAGACGACAAAATAGGACAAGCTATGAGAAATTACTTAAAATATCAAGGAGCATGTTTAGCACCACTAAACGCGTGGTTAGTATTAAGAGGAATAAAAACATTAGAACTTAGAATGCAACGACATGCAGAAAACACAAAAAAAGTAGCAGAGTGGTTACGAAATCACCCTAAAGTTAAAAAAGTATATTATATTGGTTTTGAAGACCATAAAGACTACAAAACAACAATAAAACAATGTAGTGGCTTTGGTGGAATGCTTTCTTTTGAAGTAGATAGCAAAGAAACAGCATTAAAACTAATTGAAAAAGTAGATATGATATTATTTGCTGGAAGCTTAGGAGGAGTAGAAAGCCTAATAACATATCCTATGATAGTTACACACCATGAAGTACCAGAAGAAGTAAGAGAAAAATTAGGTATAAATGAAAGATTTATAAGATTATCAGTTGGAATTGAAAATGTAGAAGATATTATAAATGACCTAAAACAAGCTTTAGAATAATATAAATTAAGCAAAAGAAAAATAGAGAAAATTACTATTATAATGGTAACTTATCTCTATTTTTATAGATTAAAAATACAATAACTGGAAATAATAAATATAATAAAAATTATAGAAAAGAGGAATATAAATGAAATTTACCAAAATGCAAGCATATGGAAATGACTATGTATATATAGATGCAATCAATCAAAAAATAAACAATGTAAATGAACTTGCTAAATTTGTAAGCGATAGACATTTTGCTATAGGTTCAGATGGAATGGTACTAATTTGTCCATCACAAGTAGCAGATTTTAGAATGAGAATGTTTAATCCAGATGGAACAGAAGGCGAAATGTGTGGAAATGCCCTAAGAAGTTTAAGCAAATATGTATATGACCATAAATTAACCAACAAAACCAACTTAACAATTGAAACATTAGGAGGAATCCAACGCGTTGAATTATTTGTTGAAGGAGATAAAGCAGTAAACATTAAAGCAAACATAGGACAACCTATTTTAGACACAAAAAAAATACCTGTTAATACTAACTTACCAGAATTCATTGAACAACCAGTAAAAATATTAGACAAAGAATTTAAAATTACAGCAGTATCATGGGGAAATCCACATTGCGTTATGTTTATAGATGATGTGGCAAATTTTGATGTTCATAAATACGGAAAAGAAATAGAACATAAAATAGACTTATTCCCTAACAAAACTAATGTAACATTTGCCCAAGTAATAGACAAAAACAATATAAAAATAAGAGAATGGGAAAGAGGAACAGGTGAAACAATAGGTTGCGGAACAGGATGCTGTACAGCTGTTACTGCTGCAGTAATTACAGGTAGAACAAATAGAAAAGTATCAGTAGAACAAATTGGAGGAATATTAGAAGTAGAATGGGACGAAGAAAGTGGAAATATGTTCATGAAAGGTCCATCACACACTGTGTTCGAGGCTGAAATTGATGCATCTAGTATAATCTCATAAAAGTAAATAAAATTTTATACATTAGAAGGGAATGAATATAAAATGAAATTATCAAAAATATTAGAAGGCCTAGAATATAAATTAATAAAAGGAAATTTAGATAAAGAAGTATCTGATATTATATATAACACCAAATATGCAGTAAAAGACTGCCTATTTGTTGCAATTATAGGAACAACCTCTGATTCACATGACTTTATAAAAGATGCAATTGAAAAAGGAGCAAATACAATTGTAATAGAAAAAGACATTGAAATAAAAGAAGATGTAACCGTAATAAGAGTTGAATCTTCAAGACTAGCCTTAGCAAAAATGTCAGCTGCATACTTTAAAAATCCAGCAAAACAAATGGTAACAATTGGTATTACAGGAACAAAAGGAAAAACAAGCACAACATTTATGATAAAAGCAATTCTAGAAGCAGCTGGTAAAAAAGTAGGATTAATTGGAACAACAGGAGCCTTAATAGGAGATAAAAAACTACCAACAAAAAACACCACACCAGAATCTTACGAATTACAAAAACTATTTAGCCAAATGGTAAAAGAAGGATGTCAGTATGTAGTTATGGAAGTTGCATCACAAGGGCTAAAAATGCAAAGAGTAGCTGGAATTGAATTTGATTATGGAGTATTTACCAATATTTCACCAGACCATATTGGACCTGCTGAACACGAAAATTTTGAAGAATATTTATATTGCAAAAGCCTATTATTCAAACAATGCAAAGTAGGAATAATAAATACAGATGCAGCTAGATGGCAAGATGTAATAAAAGACCATACTTGCAAAATAGAAACATATGCAATCGAAAATAATGCAGACTTAAAAGCATCTAATTTGCAATTTATATCAGATAAAGACTTTTTCGGAGTAGCATTTGATTTATCTGGAAAGCTAAATGCACATATAAAAGCAAGTGTACCAGGTAGATTTTCAGTATATAATTCACTTGTTGCAATAGCAATTTGCAATGACTTAAATATAGATATAGCAAACATACAAAAAGCATTAGAAACAGTTACAGTTAGAGGAAGAATGGAATCTGTAAAAGTTTCAGACAAGTACAAAATAATTATAGACTACGCTCACAATGAAATTAGTATGGAAAACTTAATGCAAACAATAGAAGAATATAAACATAAAAGAGTTATATGCATCTTTGGCGGTGGAGGAAATCGCTCAAAATTAAGAAGGTATGCTATGGGAGAAATTGGTGGAAAAATGGCAGACTTATGCATAATTACAGAAGACAATCCTCGTTTCGAAGAAATAGCAGATATAAATGAAGATATAAAAGTAGGACTAAACAAATCTAATGCAAACTACATCATGATAGACGATAGAAGAGAAGCAATAAAATATGCTATGCAAAACGCACAAGAAGGAGACCTAATATTATTAATAGGAAAAGGTCATGAAGATTATCAGGAAGTAAAAGGAGTAAAATATCCTTTCAATGAGCGAGAAATTATATTAGAATTAGCAAAAGAACTATACGGATAATAACCATGGAGGAAAAATGAAACATTTACTGTTAATAGAAGATAATGAAACAATTATAATGGGATTAAAATATTACTTAGAGCAGTATGATTTCATGCTTCAAGTGGCACATAATGTACAAGAATCAAATGAATTACTAAAAAGTAAAGTATTTAATTTGATAATACTAGATATAAGCTTACCAGATGGAGATGGCTTTGAATTATGTAGAAAAATAAAAAAAGAGATAGACACACCAGTAATATTCTTAACCGCAAAAGACGAGGAAACAGATATAGTAAAGGGATTAGACTTAGGAGCAGACGATTATATAATAAAGCCATTTAGAAATAGAGAGTTATTATCTAGAATTAATACCGTACTTCGCAGATATGAAAAAAGTTCAGAAAAATCAGAATATATTAAGTATAAGGATATAACTATAGATTTACAAACAAGCAAAGTATATAAAAATTCAAACGAAATATGTTTCACAGCTCTAGAATATAAAATAGTATTAATGTTATTTAGCAATCAAAACAGATTAATAACAAGAGAACAAATATTAGAAAAAATATGGGATTTAGCAGGGAACTTTGTAAATGACAATACATTAACAGTTTATATAAAAAGAATAAGAGAAAAACTAGAAGATAATGGTAATTACATTACAACAGTTCGTGGAATAGGCTATAGAGTAGGAGAAGGATAATGCAAATTTTGAAAAAAAGAGGAATAAAGTTAATGCTAATGTGTTGCATTATTACAGTAGTAATTATGTGTGCATTATCTGCAACAATAACATGGGTACAATATAATCAGTACAAAAGTGAAATAAACCAAACAATTGCAAACATTGTTGGAAACATAAAAAATAAATATCCAGATGTAGAAGAAAGCGAAATAATAAAAATCCTAAATGCAAAAGGAGTAAACACATCAATAGGAGAAGAAACACTACAAAAATATGGAATTAATACAAATACAATATCAAGCATATATAGCCTAGATAGCATATTTAACAAACAAGTACATCAAAACATCTTAATATGTATATTTTTTGCAGTTTTGCTATGTTTTATATTTATAGTTTATATAAAGAAAAGAGATAAGAAACTAGACGAAATATTGGAGTACATAAAAGAAATCAATCAGAAGAACTATTCACTAAAAATAAATGAAAATACAGAAGACGATTTAAGCTCTTTAAGAAATGAACTATATAAAATAACTGTAATGCTGAAAGAACAGGCAGATAAAGAAAAAGCAGATAGAGAAACAATACAAACTTCTGTATCAGACATTTCACATCAAATAAAAACACCTATTACATCTATATCAATTATGCTAGACAATATAGCAGAAAATCCAGATATGAGTAAGGACACAAGAAATAAATTTATATATGAAATAAGAAGACAAATAGATCAAATTAGCTGGTTAATTACTGCACTACTAAAATTATCTAGATTAGATGCAGACACAGTAAGATTTAAACAAGAAGAAATTATTGTAGAAGATTTTATTAAAGAGATAAAAAAGAATTTATCTATTTCACTAGAAGTAAAGAATCAAAATATAATAATAAAAGGAGATAAAAACGCAAAATTCATAGCAGACAGAAGTTGGCAGTTAGAGGCAATAACAAACATAGTAAAAAATTGCATAGAACATACACCAGAAAATAAGAATATATACATATCTTTTGAAGAAAATTCATTTTATACCAAAATAGATATTCAAGACGAAGGAGATGGAATTCCAAAACAAGATATAAACCACATCTTTGAAAGATTTTATAAAGGGAAAAATTCGTCTGACAATAGTATTGGAATTGGACTAGCTTTAGCAAAAACAATTATAGAAAAACAAAATGGATTTATCAAAGTCAACTCAGAAGAAGGAAATGGAGCAATTTTCGAAATAAAATATATGAAAAATTAAAATAGTCACTTTATAGTCACTTTCTATTTGTATACTATACTATATACAAATAAAAAGTGATTTTTTTTACTAGTTAAGGGGGTATTAGTTTGGAAATATTAAAAGTGGAAAATTTAACAAAAACATATGGAAAGGGAGAAAATGCGGTACATGCAATTAATAACATCTCTTTTAGTGTGGAAAAAGGAGAATTTGTTGCAATAGTGGGATCTAGTGGAAGCGGAAAATCAACACTATTGCATTTAATAGGAGGAGTGGATAGGCCAACAAGTGGAAAAGTAATTATTGACGGTGAAGATATTTATAAATTAAGCAATGATAACCTTGCAATTTTTAGAAGGAGACAAGTAGGGTTAATATATCAATTCTATAATTTAATACCTATTTTAAATGTTGTAGAGAATATAACTTTACCATGTAACTTGGATGGAAGAAAAGTAGACAATAATCAATTAGAAGAACTATTAAACACCTTAGGATTAAGTGATAGAAGAAACAACTTACCAAATCAATTATCTGGGGGTCAACAACAAAGAGTATCAATTGGTAGAGCAATTATCAATTCACCAGCAATTATGTTAGCAGACGAGCCTACTGGAAACCTAGATAGCAAGGCATCAGAAGAAATTGTATCTTTATTAAAACTTTCTAATAAAAAATATAATCAAACTTTAATTATGATAACACATGACGAAAAAATTGCACTAGAAGCGGACAGGATTATTACTATTGAAGATGGAAAAATACTAAAAGAAGATAAAAGATATTAGAGGAGGAAATTATATGACAGTGCTTAACAAATTTACATTTAGAAGTATAAAATTAAATAAAAAAAGAGCAATAGTAACAATCGTTGGAATTATACTTTCTACCGCTTTAATATGTGCTACATCAGGACTAATTACAAGTATACAAGCAAGTTTAATAAATCATGCAATAGAAAGTAAAGGAGACTATCATGTAAAATTCTTAAATGTTGCAAAAGAAGAACAAAAGTACATAACCCAAAACAGAAATGTAACTACATGTATGTACACACAAGCAGTAGGATATGCAAATTTAAAAGAAAGTCAGAACATTTATAAACCATATATTTTTTTAATGGAATATGATAAGTCTGCATTAGATAATTTGTCATTAAACATCATAAGCGGAAGAAAGCCAGAAAACTCAAACGAATTATTAATTTCTCAACACATAAAAACTAATGCATTAGTCAATTGGAAAGTTGGAGATAAAATTACCTTAGAAGTAGGAACAAGATATTCGCAAGGAAATATAGCAGATCAAAACCAGCCTTGCTATGTTATCCAAGGAGATGTAATAGAACTAGAGGGTGATAAGGAGAAACTACTTAATGAAGAAATAAAACCAGAATTTACAAAAGAATATACAATAGTAGGAATTATGTCTAGATTAGACTATACTGAAGAACCATATGATGCTCCAGGTTATACAGTTATTACATACATGGATAATTTAAGAGAAAGTTCTAATTTATATGTTAAATATGACAATATAAAAAATACTTACAAAAATACAAATGTAATTAACGGATTAGACGAAGATGCAAGTTTTAATACAAATAATGCAAAGTATGATGTTGATTACAATACACAGCTACTACAATATTCAGGTGTTAGTAAAAACGACTCTACAAACCAAATGCTATATACACTAGCTGCAATAGTTATTGCAATAATTGTAGGCACATCCGTATTTGTAATAAGAAACAGCTTTCACATATCAATTACAGAAAAATTTAAGCAATATGGAATATTAGCAAGTATTGGAGCAACCTCAAAACAAATAAAACACAATGTACTGTACGAGGGCTTTGTACTTGGAGTTATTGCAATTCCGCTTGGGATTTTATCTGGAATATTTGCAACATGGGTATTAATAATGCTTTTAAACCTAATATTGAAAGACTTTATTAAAGGAGACTTTATATATAAAATACCAGCTTTAGCTATTTTTGTATCTACAGTAATATCAATCATTACAATATATTTATCATGTTTGCTACCAGCAAGAAAAGCAGCAAAAATCGCTCCAATAGATGCAATTAGAGCTAATAACGATATAAAAATTAAGAGTAGAAAACTAAGAATGCCAAAAATAATTAGAAAAATATTTGGAATTGGTGGGGAACTTGCATGGAAAAGCTTAAAAAGAAGCAGAAAGAAATACAGAACTACAGTAATTTCAATATTTGTAAGCATTGTAGTATTTTTATCACTTTATTCTGCTATAGAATATGGCTTCAAACTATCAAATATATATTATATGGATATGAAATATAATGTGGTAGTTATGAGTTCTGATATTGAACAAAATGTAGACTTTAATGAAATTTTAAGCCTAAACAATATACAAGAATATAATATACCAAAAAGAGTATATATCAATGTCAACTTTGAAAAATATGCAAATAAGGACTTAAAGGTATATGGATATGCTGAACAAGATGGCAAAAAAGTAGTTAATGCAACAGTATATTCATTAAGCGAAGAACAGTATGATAAATATTTACAGCAAAACAACTTGAATAAAAAAGAATATGAAAATAAAGGAATTTTGTTAGATAAAAGAGCCTATTATATAGAAGATAAATATTATGAAGAAGATACTTTTAACATAAAAAATGGCGACACATTAGAGGGAACAATAGAAGTATATAATAGTGAAACAAAGAAAAATGAAATAATAAAAGATATATCTATACAGATTGGAAAAAGAGTAGACACAGCGCCAATGGGCTTAGAAAGTTACAAAAATGTAACACCATTGATTATAGTAAGTGATAAAATGATGGAGCAATTTGGAAACTACAGCCAAAACAGGTTATATATTCAAAGTAATGATGCATTCAAATTAGAAGAAGACATAAAGAATTTGAATACTGAAAAAGAAAAATGGGTTATAAACAATTACGAAGAAGATAAAAAAGAAAACGATGCAATGATATTAGTAATTTCTATTTTCCTATATGGCTTTATAACAGTAATAACTTTAATTGGAGTTACAAACATATTTAATACTATAACAACAAACATGGCACTAAGAAGCAAAGAATTTGCAATGTTAAAATCAATAGGTATGACAAACAAAGAATTTAATAGAATGATAAGGTTAGAAAGTATATTTTATGGACTAAAATCCTTAATATTAGGAATTCCAGTAGGATTAATTTTATCATATGTAATTTTTAATGTTATTGCAGATAAATACTATATAAAATATGTTATTCCATATAAACAAGTATTATTATGCGTACTATTTGTTTTTGCAATTATATATATCACCATGAAATATTCACAATCAAAAATAGATAAGCAAAATATAATAGAAACTATTAGAAATGAAAATATCTAAAACCACACTTTTATCTTAGAAAATCTTGATTTTTATATTGGTATATGATATTAATTATTGAGATAATAAGAGAAAGTAGGGAAATGCCTTGAACGAAGTAAAATGGACTAGTGAGCAAAACCAAGCTATAACAGAAACAGGAAAAAACATATTAGTAGCCGCTGCAGCTCGGAAGTGGAAAAACAGCAGTATTGGTTGAAAGAATTATACAAAAAATTATAAATCAAAATATGGATATAGATAGAATGTTAGTGGTAACATTTACTAATGCTGCTGCTTCTGAAATGCGTCAAAGGATACTTGATGCAATATACAAAAAACTAGAAGAAGATCCAGAAAATGAACATTTGCAAAAACAAACTACACTAATATCAAAATCGAATATTAGTACAATACATTCATTTTGCTTAGAAGTTATAAAAAATAATTTTTATACAATAGATATATCTCCTAATTTTACAATAGGAGATACAACTCAAATTGAATTATTAAAGCAAGAAGTTCTAGAAACAATTTTCGAGCAAAAATATGAAGAAGGCGATAAAGAATTTATAAATTTAATAAATACTTATACAGACTATAGAGGAGATGACGAATTAAAAGAGATTATTCTAAAAATATACAGATACATACAAAGTAGTCCATTTCCTAATGAATGGTTAGAAGACCAAATTGAAAAATTTAACTTAGCAGATAAAATTGAAGAGGATTTTTCAAATACAATATGGGGAAAACTGTTACTAAAAAAATTTAAGGACGAACTTGATTCCTACATATTAGAGCTAAATCAAATAAAAAATGAATTAACTAAGGAACCAGAGTTAGAAAAATACTATAACACAATATGTACAGATATAGAAATGCTAAATGCAGTAAGAGATAATACTGTGTCATGGGATAAGGCATATGAAGTTGCAAATCCTTTCAAATTTGTTACATGGCCTATAGATAAAAAAATAAATTCACAATTAAAAGAACAGGCAAAAGAAGAAAGAGATGTAGTAAGAAACAACTTTTATAAGTTAAGAAGTAAGATTTTTACTTGCAATTCTAAACAGGCAAATGAAGATATATACAGTATGTATGCAGTTTTAAAGGAAATACAGAAGTTAATAATAGAATTTGATGCAGAATTTTCAAAGCAGAAAAAAGAAAGAAATATAGTAGACTTTAATGATATTGAGCATTTTGCACTTAAAATATTAGTAAAACAAGACGAAAATAAAAATGCAATTCCTACAGAAGTTGCAAAACAGTATAGAGAAAAGTTTGACGAAATCGCAATTGACGAATATCAAGATAGTAATTTAGTACAAGAGCAGATTCTATCTAGTATATCTAGAGGCAATAATATATTTATGGTTGGTGATGTTAAACAAAGTATATACAAATTTAGACAAGCAAGACCAGAACTATTTATTAATAAATATGAGTCATATAAACTAAAGGAAAATCTTGAAGAAAATGACAATTTGAAAATACAGTTATTTAAGAATTTCAGAAGTAGGCAAAACATACTAGATGTAACAAACACAATCTTCGAAAACATTATGAGCAAGGAACTTGGAGATATAAAATATAACAAAGACGAGTTTTTAAATTTAGGAGCAAATTACGAAGAACCAGCAGAAACAATATCATATGCAGGTAAAGCGGAGTTGCATATTATTAATGTAGAAAATAATAGCGAGGAACAACAAGAAGAATCAGAACAAGAACAAGAGGAACAAGAAAGAATAGAGAACATTGTGTTAGAAGCAAAATTTGTTGCAAAACAAATACAAAAATTGCTAAATAGTGGATACAAAGTATATGATAAAAACAAAGGCTATAGAGATATTACATATAAAGATATAGTTGTTCTATTAAGAAGTACAGCTATTTTAGCCCCAATATATGAAAGAGAAATATCTAGCCTTAATATTCCAGTATTTAGTGATACATCTTCACAATATTTAGAAAGCACAGAGATTCAAACAATTATGTCTTTACTAAAAATTATAGATAATCCAAGACAAGATATTCCTTTAGTAGCTATTATGAGGTCTATGATAGGTGGATTTGACGATAATGAATTAGTAGAAATAAAGTTAGCAGGAGATAAATTAGAAAAGCAAGATAGCTCTAATAATTATCAAAAAGGCTTTTATGATGTTATGCTAAGCTCTATTAATGATGTAAAAGAGCAGACTAAAGCTAAAATAGAGAGATTATTAAGTAATTTGAACACATGGAGAGAAGAGCAAGAATATTTAGCATTAGACGAATTAATATGGAAAATATATACAGATACAGGATATTACCATTATGTAGGACTTATGACAAATGGAGCTTTTAGACAAGCAAATTTGAAAATGTTGTTTGAAAAAGCAAAACAATATGAAGGAGCAAATTTTAAAGGACTATTTAATTTCATTATATTTATAGACAAACTAAAAAGCAGTAATAATGATATGAGTGCAGCTAAACTAATAGGAGAAAATGAGGATGTTGTAAGGCTTATGAGCATTCATAAAAGTAAAGGGCTAGAGTTTCCAGTTGTATTTTTAGCTGGAGCTGGAAAGAAATTTAATTTACAAGACTTAAATGATAATATTTTATTACATCAAGATTTAGGCATTGGGCCAAAATATATTGATTATGAAAGACGCATAGAATATAATACACTTGCAAAAGAGGCTATTAGCTATAAAACTAAACTAGAAACTTTATCAGAAGAAATGCGTATTTTATATGTAGCATTAACTCGTGCTAAGGAAAAACTAATAATAACAGGTATAATGAAAAAAACAGAGGATTTAGAGAAAAAAGAAAAGATATTATCAGTTTATAATGAAGAAAAAATAAGTCCCAATATATTATCTAAATATACATCATATTTAGATTGGATAGAGTTAGTGTACTTAAACAATAAAAAAGTAATGGGTGATATTATAGATTTACAAATACATGAAAATGGAGAGGTTTTGCAAGAAGTACGAAAAGAAGATAAGGAAGAAGCGGTTAACAAATTAGAGGATATAAACAATAAAATAAGCGATATAAAAGTTACAGACGAGGTAAGAGACCAAATATATTGGAAGTATGAATATGAACAGGCTATAAACTTACCAACAAAAACATCTGTTACAAAAATAAAAGAACTTCAAAATAGTATTAATAGCAAGAAACAAAAAGCAAAAGTAAAATCAAAACCAATAGAACACTCAGAAATGACCATACCTAAATTTATGCAAGAAGAAGTTGAAATTAGCAATAGTAGAAAAGGTAGCCTAATGCATTTATGCATACAAAGAATGAATGAAAAAGAACATTACACCATGCAAACAATAGATAAGTTGGTAGAAGAACTAGTAGAAAAAAACATAATATTACAAAAAGAAGCAGATGCCATAAATAAAGATGCGTTACTAGAATATACAAAATCACCACTATTCCAAGAATTAAGCAAAGCAAAACAAGTATATAAGGAGCAACCATTCTACATATACATTCCAGCAGAAGAAATATACAATGAAGGAGAAACCCTAAAGCCACTTAACGAAAAAATATTAGTACAAGGTATAATAGACCTATACTACATAAACCAAAACGACGAAATAATATTAGTAGACTATAAAACAGATTATGTTCAAGAAGGCGAAGAAAACGAAAAAGAATTAGTAGAAAAATATAGAAAACAGTTAGAATTATACAAAAAAGCAATCGAGATTTCTACCAACAAAAACGTAGCCAAATCATATATTTATTCAATCTATCTACAGAAAGAATTGCCAATCTCCAATTAGGAGCTGGGTGTCCAAATGGGGACGGTTCTTTTTTGGACATTTTGTCCAATTAGGGACGCTTCTCTAAAAAATTTAGACCTGTTCAATATTACAAAAATATTGCAAAAATATAACAAAAACTTAATACAAATAAATACTCTACATTGTTGTACTTTTTGATTTTTTAATATAAAATAGAAATAATTTTAAAATAAAAGGGGAGGATGTAAAGTAGAATGAAAAACAAAGTATTAAAGATAATGATTTTGACAATACTTGTTGGACTGATGTTTGCTAATTTTAATAATGCACAAGCAGATACAGAAAAAGATGATTCAAAAGGAAATACAATATCAACACAAGCACAAACTGAGAAAAAAACAGCTACAATTGAAGAGGAAGAAAAGGAAAAAAGTAAAGAAATTGCAACAATTTCCGAGACTACTGATGGAGATGAAACTACAGAAGAAAGTAAGGATAATACAGAATGGACTGATTTCTCAAAAGCTAAATTTACATTAAAGAAAAATAATGGAACTACAGCAACGATTGAAATATCTGGAATTACACCAAAAGAGGACAGTGTATATGATTTATATATTACTTCTAATGGAAATAAACCAGATACAAAGGAACCTGGATTTGGATTAGACTATGATAAAAACACTAATACGCTTAAAACTTTTAGTGGATATCAAATAGCAGAAATAGTTGAAAAGAACCAAGATTTATATGTTTCTGTTTTAGAACTTACTACAAAAGGCAGTGATATAGTTGTATATGGTAAGAAACTAGATAGATATGCAGAACCTAAATATAATGATGCATTTTTTGCTACGTTTATGACTGAGGATGCAAATCAGATTGTTATGAATTTTACGCATTCAGATAAAAATGATAGAAAAATGCAAATAAAAATAGGGAAAATAACAGATACATCTATTTTACAAAAAATTAAAAATAACGATGCTTCTGGATTTGCTAGTTTAATGAGTTATGCTAAATCTAATAATGGAATTTATAACCAAACAGTAGATAGTGATAAAAAGTCATCTAGCATACAATTTTGTGCAGGGAGTTATTATGATAGAAAAGAAAGTATTAATTTAAAGGGGCTAGAAAATAAAGCATATTATTATTTGTATGTAAAAACAGATGATGAAAATGGTAAATTTGTTTCTAATGAAGCTGTTACTCTAGCTATTTCTAGTATAAATTCTGAGGGATACGGATTATTTTTCTATGGAAATGAACGCTTTGCATGGGAAGGTATTGGAGAAGTAGCTAATACTGGAAATAATGACGGAGATAATAATGGGGATCAAACTGTTGCTCCATCAAAATTACCACAAACTGGTGTTGGTTACTTTGTTGCTACTGTTATTGGATTAGTTGCACTTGTTGGAATTGTATCATATAAACAATACAGAAAGTACAACTTCTAGAGTTCAAATAGAGAAAAATCAAATAATAAAATATATATAATTGCTTTGAAAACAAAAATGGATTCAAAGCAATTATTTTTTTCTTCAAAAGCAATTTGTTTAGAATATTTTCTTAGTTTTATTCTCTATATGTATAAAAATTAATATAAGATTATCGTATACATTACATAATATTCTGACATACTATACTTGTAAAACATATATGGGAGTAGTGTTTCTATATAGTCGAAAGTTTCCAAAGGAAATATTATGCAACCACTTGACAATAGATTATCTTTACTGTAAAATGATAAAAGAACACAAGAAGAAA
>CANRPR010000034.1 GCA_947632535.1 uncultured Clostridia bacterium
AATGCACCAAAGTTAACAGCAGGAATGATACCAGTATATTATGAAAATGGAGAATGGAAAGTAGCAGATAAAGAAAACACAAATAATCAATGGTATGATTATTCAAAGAAGAAGTGGGCAAACATAGTAACAGTATCAGACGAAGCAAACAGCACACATAATTATAGAACAGCAGAAACAGGAACAACAATACCAATGGAAGATATAACAACATTTTTCGTATGGATACCAAGATATGCATACAGTATAAGAGAAGGAACAAAGACATCCAACACAGAAACAGTAAGTCAAACAAATGCAGGAAAGAAGAAAATAAGTATAACATTCTTAAAAGGAGATACAAATACAGGAACAGATGGAGTAAATTATGGGGAAAGAAAGGATGACGAAACAGGAATAGAAGTAACGAAGAATGATGATGGAACATACAATTATGACTTAAGCGAAGTATCAGCAGGAGAACCAACACCAAAAATAGTACATCCAGCATTCAGGTTTGGAGAGAAAGACCTAACAGGGATATGGGTAGCTAAATTTGAAGCAAGTGGAACAACAACAAACAATAAAGCAGTAGGAAATAGAGAAGGAGGAACAGCAGCACCAACAGCACCAGACGAAAGTACATATGTAAAAATAAAACCAGATGTAATAAGTTGGAGAGATATAACTATAGGGGAAAGTCAATATCAAAGTATGGAAATGAAAAAAGATGCATTAAACAAATATGGCTGGGATTCTATAGTAGATAGCCATTTAATGAAAAATAGTGAATGGGGAGCAGTAGCATATTTGTGTTATAGTGCATTTGGAAGTGTACCACAGAAAAATAGTAATGGAAATGGAAAAAGTGGAAGTAATTGGTATGATTTCCATACAGGAGCAGGACCAAATGGCACAGACAACGAAGAAGTATATGATAATGATATATATAATGTAGACACGCATGGATATAATACAGCATTAGGACAGCTAACAAGCACAACTGGAAATATATATGGAATATATGATATGAATGGAGGAGCATGGGAGAGAGTAGCAGCATATTTATCAAATGGAAATTCGTCTTTAAGCAAATATGGAAACAGTAATGAACATAGTGATTCTACAATAGAATATTTTGATACGAATAGTAATGATTTAAAAGAAGAGTATAAAAATTACTGGGAAGAATATGAAGTAAGTGAAGAAGAAAAAAGTAATAAAATAAAAGTAGAAGCAGATACATTAACACAAGAGGAATTATG
Source organism: uncultured Clostridia bacterium (assembly GCA_947632535.1). GTDB lineage: Bacteria > Bacillota > Clostridia > TANB77 > CAG-508 > CANRPR01. Next base: position 1,245 of record CANRPR010000034.1, read on the forward strand.
GAAAAAACGGAGAACAGACAATAAACACAAAATGTGAGGAAAAAAGGAAGCAATTAACAGAAGAAACATGGAATAACTTAGCAGAGAAAAAGGGAATAGGAGTGAATGAAGTAACAGGTTCATGGAGTTATTATGGATTATTAGGAGCAGATTCGGGATTGGATTGGAAAGTAAACACAACAGATGAAGTTCAAACATTTGGAAAATCATGGAATGGTGATTATACGATAGTTGGCTGTTTTACTAACAATTTTGCTTACCGAGGAGGCAATATTAGAGATGAGGAGTATAATGGGATTTTGGCATTTGGCTGTGTTTATGGTGGGGCTTCATTCGACAGTAGTTTCCGTCCAACTTTAGCATTCTAACAAAATTACAAAACCTAATTAACAAATACTCATGGCAGTCCTAAAACAGAATATTTTGATACAAATAATATTACATACCGTGTAAATTTCGAAAATAAATATTAAAAAATTTACACGGCATTTTTTTATATTACTTTTTCATATATTTTGTATTTTTTCCACTTCCTATTATTCGTACTAATCCTTCTTTAATCATTGATCCTAATACAGCTTCAACTGTAGTTATACTTACATCTGGTAATATTTTGCAAATTTCAGCCTTTGAAATAGGAGTTAAATTATTTAGTACTATTGCTTCAATTCTTGCTTTCTTAGTAATTTTATTACTATTTACAACACTAAATCTTTTGTCTAATTCTTTATAACACATATATATAGTAGATAAAAAATTTTCTATAAAAGGAATATAACTATGTTTATTTTCTGACCAATCAATAGAAGATAATCTTAATGCTTCATAATAATTTCCTTTACTATTATTTATTTGTTCTTCAAAAGAAATATATTTACCAATATCAAATCCATTTTTATATAACAATAACAATGTTAATAATCTCGACATTCTGCCATTACCATCTCTAAATGGGTGTATGCAGAGAAAATCAAGAATAAAACATGGAATCAGTAGTAATTGATTAATATTAAAATTATTATTTGCATCATGATATGCGAGTATAAGTTGTTCCATTGCTTTTGGTGTTTCTTTTGCAGATAGTGGCTTGAATCTAATTTTTTTGTTTCCGTTTTTATCTTCTTCTATAATATAGTTTTCATTTAATTTATATTTTCCAGCATCTTCAGAACCTGTATAGGACATCATCATTTCATGTAATCTTAAAATGGTATTTTCATTTAATTCAATATCCTCATAATGCTGATGTATTTCATTTAAGCTATCACGATAACCAGCAATTTCATTTTCATTATGATTTAAAGGTTTACTGTTTTTATTTACGATTTCGTTCACACGTTCATCACTAGTTATAATTCCTTCTATGGCATTTGAACTTTTAACTGATTGTACTATTGCTATTTTTTCTAATTCGGTAAATATTCTTGTATATTCATTTTTTCTCATATTTGCTATTGCTTTTAATGAATATATAGCTCCTACCATATTTACGAAATGAGCTGGTAGTAAGCCATCATCAAGAAAAGAATAATCAAATTTTTTCATTTCATCTCCTTCTTTCTGCATATATTTTATCATTTTATATGCAGAAAGTCAACTATATTATGCATATATATAAAATAACAAGCTGAAAAAATTGATTATACAGAAATCTAGTGCTCTTTCTGTATCCAAAGCATGTATAAAAAATAAATAAGCACATATACATGATTAAAAGGGGGAACAAAAAATGCGAAGAAAAAATCCAAAAAGTAAAATAAACAAAATAAACGAACTCCTAGAAATACCAGTAGAAATCACATCCCAAGAGCCTAAAATCACAATTCTAGGATTTAAAGAAGTACTAATAGAAAATTACAAAGCAATTATAGAATACGAAGAATTCTTTGTAAAAATTAGCACTCATATAGGAGTTATCAATATAAATGGATTTAACCTAAAACTTAAGGAAATGACAGACGACGACATCATGGTTTTAGGAAAAATAGATAGCATTGATATGGAAGAACTTGTAGACGAAGATTAAAGAAAGGAAGGAACAATGTGCCAATAAAAATATTTTGGAATTATATATGTGGATATGTAAAAATTAGTGTAGAAGGTTACTTTGTAGAAAGATTCATTAACATTTGCAGAAATAAAAACATCTTACTATGGAATATAAAAAGCAAAAAGTCAACATACCTATATGCCAATATTTCTCCAAAAGACTTTAGAAAGCTAAAAGAAATTGCCCAAAAAACTAAGTGCAGAATAAAAATAGAAAGCAAAAACGGTCTTCCATTTATATTACATAGATACCAAAAAAGAAAAATATTTGTAATCTTTCTACTTTTAATAATTAGCACAATTTTTATATTATCTAACTTTATTTGGAATATAGAAATAATTGGAAATAACAATATATCGAAACAAGAAATAATATCAACCCTAGAAGAAAACAACCTTAAAATAGGAACACTAAAACCAAGTCTGCAAACTAAAAATATAATCAATAATGTTAGGTTAAAAAGAGACGATATTGCATGGATGGGTATCAAATTAATAGGAACTAATGCAATAGTAGAAATTGTAGAAACAGAGCCGAAACCAGAAATAATTAATGAAGAAGATTACTGCAATATTATTTCAGACAAAATGGGGGTAATAACAAAAATAAACGCAGCAAATGGAACTGCATTGGTACAGCCAGGAGATATTGTAAAACCTGGTGATATATTAGTAGGTGGATGGATGGAAGGAAAATATACTGGCACAAGATATGTCCATTCCAATGGTGAAATACAAGCAAGAGTGTGGTATTCAAAAAAAGAAAAGATGGAATTAATCCAAGAACAAAATATACAAACAGGTGAAGAAGAAAAAAAATATAAAATTTGTATCAATAATTTTGCAATAAATTTATCAAAAAGGCTTCCAAAATTCGAAAATTATGATACAATAAATGAGAATAAAAAATTAAAAATATTTTCAAATTTCTATTTACCTATAGAACTTCAAACAACAATTTATAAAGAAACTCAAAAAGAAAAAATAGAATACACAAACAAGCAAGCGAAACAAATTCTAATAGCAAAACTTGAAGAAGAATTAGGAAATGAAATAGAAAAAAAAGAAAATATTGTAAATAAGCAAATAAACTATACAGAAGAAGCTACTTATATAGAAGTAGAAGTAATATACGAGGTACTTGAAAATATAGGCACAAAAGAAAAAATATTATTTTGAAAGGATGATTAATATGGCGGAAAAAGGATTACGAGTACTAGAAGTAGATAAAACATTTTTTGGAAAATTAACAAACACAATAACAAAACTATTAATTCCAACTAGAGTTGGAATTAATGGAATGTTAATTAATATAAAAAGGAATAACTTGCTAAAAGCTTTTTACTCTGCAAACAATGACGAAAAAACAGTTGAAGATCCAGCAAAAAAAGAAGTATATGAAAAAAAGTATGAAGAAGCATATGCATCTTATCTAGAAGCAATAGATAAATATGTCATGGATTCAATATATAAAAAAGTAAAAAACGATGCAGCTACTAATTTTGAGAAAGAAGCATTATCAAAATACTACGAAGTTGTTCATTTAAAAGAAACGCAATATCTTGAATACAAATACAGAAAACAAAAATACCTACTAGAACTAGATTATGAAACAGTCACATATATGAACAAAGAAAAAATGTTACAAAAATATAAGAAATTTTATGTTCAAAAAATGGATGTATTTTACAAAGCAATTTTAAAGAATTATTCAGTACAATTAGCGGATAATGTACATACAAAACAAGCAAAAGAGGACTTATATACAAAAATATTCAATACATTAGAAGAATATATAATGCAAATATTACCAATAAAAAAAGAAGTAGACGAAGAGAGCTACAATGAAGTTGCACAAGATAATGATAACTTCAATGTATTTTTAGCTGGAAAACTAGACGAAATAGATATAATAGAAAAGAAAATGATTTTATTAGGTATAAGCAGAAAATTATTTACACATAGTTTGCCTTTAATTGCAGCTGAACAGTGTTATATAAAGCTATTAAAAGAAACTAGAGAAATATTGGCAGGAAATTACGGAGAAGCTAAAACAAAACATGCATATAACATGCTAATAAAATTAATAGAAGATTATAATGTCAAATTACTATCTACCAAGGTATATTGGGATAAACCAGCAAAACGAGACGAATACAAAAAATTCTGGGACGAATATAACAATATAAACAAAATAGAAGATCAACAAGAAAAACAGAAACAAAAAGAAATTCTATTTATAAAAAATGACCTAAAAGCATTAAACCAAAATGAAGAAAAATATAAAGATATAATAAAATTCCATAAAAATAAATTAGTAGAACTAGGAGCAATGAAACAAATCAAGCTAACAAAAAATAAATACAATACTTTAATAAAAAAGAAAATTGCATCATAAATGAAAAGAGAGGATAAATTTGGAAATAGTACAAATTGAATATTTAGAGGAAAAAGAAAATAAAGAAAATGAAGAATTAATAAAAAAAGTAGTACAAACATGTTTTAGCGAAGAAAATTTATTACAAACCAAGCTATATGTTAGTATTACACTTACAAATCCAGAAAATATTCAAAGATTGAATAAACAATATAGAAATGTAGATAAAGCCACAGATGTTTTATCATTTCCAATATTTGAAAAAGAAGAATTGGAAAAAATGCTTAAAGAAAATAAGTATTTAAATGAGGATGCTTTGGGAGACATAGTAATTTCTATTCCTAGAGTAAAAGAACAAGCTGAAGAATATGGACATAGTTTCCAAAGAGAATTATCCTACATGGTAGTTCATGGATTTTATCATTTAATGGGATATGACCATATGGAAGAAGAGGACAAAATAGAAATGAGGGCAAAAGAGGAAAATATATTACAGAAGCTAGATATTACAAGACAATAGTCACAAATAGAAAGAAAGGAATAGTTAATGTGAAAAAAGACGAATCTCAAAATGAAGAACATAAAATGAAAAATGGCAATTTCCTAGATGCATGTCAAAATGCATTAAATGGTATTATATATGCTATTACAACACAAAGCAACATAAAAAAGCAATTAGTAATTGCAGTAATTGTAATGTTAATAAGCCTATTTTTCAATTTGAATAAAGCAGAATTTCTATGTTTAATGTTTACAGTTGTGTTAATTATAGTTGCAGAAATGATTAATACAGCAATAGAAACTGTAGTAGATTTATACACAGACTTATATCATCCTAAAGCTAAAATTGCAAAAGATGTTGGCGCGGGAGCAGTTGTTATATCTGCAATTAATGCTATTATAGTAGCATATTTCTTATTCTTTGAAAAAATAAGTGACATAGGTTTGCAATTTATAGATAATATAGTTAGTTCACCAGTACACCTAGCCTTTGTTGCAATTGTACTTACAGTAATAGCTGTAGTAACTTTAAAGGCAGCTAGTACTACAAATAAACATAAATTTATAAAAAATAATTTTATGCCGAGTGGACAGACAGCTGTTGCATTTGCTGCATTAACTCTTATTTGGATAGCAACAAGAAATGTAGTTATATTCACTTTATCATTAGTATTAGCACTTATAGTCGCTATAAATAGATATGAAAACAAAAAGCGCACAATTCCTGAAATCATTGTTGGAGCATGTGTAGGAGTGTGCGTAGTAGTATTGTTATATGGGCTAGTATTACTTTATTTTCAAATAGCATAATAAATAGCTTAATATGAAAGAGAGGAACTATCAATGGAAAATAATAAAGTTAATGTTGGTATAAAAGTTTTAATTATTATACTAATATTATTAATCATAGGTGCAGGAATTTTACTAGCAATGAAAATAATTACAGATAACAAGCTGAAATCAGAAGATACAGGGGAAGATGTTATATCTCTAGGATCAGAAGAAGGTATTGGAGAGGTTGAACAAGAACCAGAAGAAGTAGTTTTTGACATATACAATGGCAATGATAGACCAATTGCAATTATGATAGATAACCATAAAGGTGCATGGCCTCAAGCAGGACTTAATGAAGCATATATAGTTTATGAAATTATAGTTGAAGGTGGAGAAACAAGACTAATGCCAATTTTTAAAGGTAAAGACTTAGCAAAAATTGGTCCAGTAAGAAGTTCAAGACACTATTATTTAGATTATGCGTTAGAAAACGATGCCATATATGTACACTATGGGTGGAGTCCACAAGCACAATCAGATATTTCTACATATAAAGTTAACAATATAAATGGAATCTCAGAAAGTACAAAATCTTTCTGGAGAGTAAAAGACAAAAAGACACCTCATAATGTTGCAACAAGTACAGCTAAAATATTAGAAATTGCAGCTAATAAAAAGTATAGGACTACATCAAATGACACAAGTGTACTAAATTATACAAAAGAAGAAGTGAATCTAGAAGAGGGAAGTATTGCAAATAAAGTAACAATACCATATTCAACATTACACACAGTTAGCTATACCTACAATGCAGAAACCCAAAGATATGAAAGATATGCTAGAGGAGTAAAGCAAACAGACTGGGATACAAAAGAAGTTATATCAACAAAAAATATAATTATAACTTTTGCAGAAAACTATAAATTAGACGATGTTGAAAATAAGGATAGGCAAGGACTAAAAAATATAGGTACTTTAAAAGGATACTATATTACAAATGGAAAAGCAATACAAATAACTTGTACAAAAAAATCTAGAACAGAAAAAACAGAATATAAGGACTTGCAAGGAAATGTAATTAATGTAAACGATGGAAACACATTTATACAAATATGTCCAATTAATGCTAAAGTAGTAATAGAATAAAAAGAAAGAATCCTAACTTCCAAAATATAGTTAGGATTCTTTCTTTTCAGAATTCCAATAGGACTTCTGTGTTCTTTTACTTATTTTTTGTTAACTAGGCAGAGTTTTATGTTATACAATTCTGGAATCGGATCTATCAAAACGATCTATGGCCTCCACATCCTGGAAATATGGAGAATCAAAAAAGTCTTTTAGTTGCATATTTAGACCTTCACAGATATGTATGATAGAGCTAACTGTTGGTTCCTTCACTTTACCTCTTTTGCAATCACTAATAATAGACGTAGAAATCCCTGCCAGATAAGAGAGCCTGTAAGCAGTTAAACTGTTTTCTTTTAATAACTGTTCTATTCTTAACCTAATAGCATCTGATAATAACATGAATATCCCTCCATAAAACTCTATATAAAATATACCAAAATGAAAAATAAAAATATTAGGAAGAATCCGACTGCTAGTGAAATTAAAACTACATATATTATTGATACTACTATTATTTTAATGGAAAAAATTTATAAAAAAATAATTTTTATATAAAAGGAAAAAAATACGATAGGAAATGTAAGAAAAAATTTTTTATATCGAATAAAGCCTACATACACAAGGACTAGACGGAATGTTCCAACTAGTCCTTTTTTGAAAAATAAAATCTAAAATTCACAATTTTTGGGAGTTCTTGGAAATGGTATTACATCACGAATGTTTTGCATACCAGTTAAGTACATTATTGCTCTTTCAAATCCAAGACCAAAACCTGCATGGTTACAACTACCATACTTTCTTAAATCCAAATACCATTCATACTCAGATAATGGCATATTTAACTCTTGCATTCTAGCAATAAGTTTTTCATAATCTTCTTCTCTTTGACTTCCACCAATAATTTCACCAATACCAGGAGCAAGCAAATCAGCAGCTGCAACAGTTTTTCCATCTGGATTTTGTTTCATATAAAAAGCTTTAATGTCTTTTGGATAATCTGTTACAAAAACTGGTTTTTTAAATACATTCTCACATAAATATCTTTCATGTTCAGTTTGTAAATCAACACCCCAAGATACCTTATACTCAAATTTATCATTTGCCTTTTCTAATTCCTTTATTGCATCGGTATAAGTAATTCGTCCAAAATCAGAATGAATTACATTATTTAATCTGTCCAATAAACCATTATCTATAAATTGATTAAAAAATTGCATTTCTTCAGGACAATTTTCTAATACATATGAAAAAATATATTTAACCATATCTTCAGCTAAATCCATATCGTCATTTAAATCTGCAAAACATATTTCAGGTTCTACCATCCAAAATTCTGCTGCATGTTTTACAGTATTTGAATTTTCAGCACGAAAAGTAGGACCGAATGTATATACATTTCTAAATGCTTCTGCAAATGTTTCCGCATTTAATTGACCACTAACAGTTAGATGCGCAGCCTTTCCAAAAAAGTCTTGTGAAAAATCCACTTTTCCATCTTCAGTTTTTGGAACATTAAGTAAATCAAAAGAGTTTACATTAAACATTTCACCTGCTCCTTCTGCATCACTGCCAGTAAGTAAAGGTGTGTTAACATATACAAATCCTCTTTCTTGAAAAAATTTATGAATAGCATATGCAAGTACACTTCTAACACGAAATACTGCACTAAAAGTATTTGTTCTTGGTCTAAGATGAGCAATAGTTCTTAGGTATTCAAAAGAATGCTTCTTTTTTTGAAGAGGATAGCTATTATCTGAAATACTTTGAACTGTAATAGATTTTGCTTGAATTTCAAAAGGTTGTTTTGCGTTTTCAGTTAATACTAAATTACCAACTACTGTAATTGCAGAGCTAATTGTAAGCTTTTTTATATCTTCAAAATTATCTAAAGTATCATTAAAAACGATTTGCACATTTTTGAAAAAAGAACCATCATTTAATTCTATAAAACCGAAAGACTTAGAATCTCTTAATGTTCTAATCCATCCTTTTAGAGTAATTTCTTTATTAATATAATCATTTGTACTTTTAAATAAATCTTTTATAACTGTTGTTTCCATTGATTACCTCCCAATATAATATAACATAATAATACATTATTATACGCAAAATTTCAATAGTATTGACATAATAAAACAAAAGTTTTATAATAATTTTGGTGATATCATGGAAAAACAAATATTGCACATAGATGTTAATAACGCTTTTTTAAGTTGGACAGCGATAGATAAATTGAAAAATGGAGAGAAAGTAGATATAAGAACAATCCCAGCTATTATAGGTGGAGATGAGGCAAAAAGAAGCGGTATAGTATTAGCTAAAAGTATGAAAGCGAAGGAATGTGGAGTAGTAACTGGAGAGCCAATATATCAGGCAAGAAAAAAATGTCCGAATTTACAAGTATTTCATGGTGATTACAAAATGTATATGCAGTATTCAGATAAGTTATATACATTACTTTTAGAATATACAGATAAAATAGAAAGATACAGCATTGACGAATGCTTTTTAGATATGACAAATTTTCTGCAAAATGAAACATTACTAGATAAAGCAAAAGAAATTAGTATGAGAATAAAAAATGAACTTGGTTTTACAGTAAATGTTGGTGTAGCACATAATAAATTATTAGCGAAGATGGCATCAGATTTTACAAAACCAGACAAAGTGCATACCTTATATAAAGAAGAAATACCAACAAAAATGTGGAAACTTCCTGTGATAGAGTTATTTATGTTAGGAAGGAAAACCGTCCCAAAGCTATACAATATGCATATTACCACAATAGGAGATTTAGCAAAAGCAGATAAAAACTTACTCATAAAAAAATTTGGTAAGCATGGAAAATTAATGTGGGAATACGCTAATGGAATAGACGATTCAGAAGTACATTACCAAAAGGAACAGCCCAAGTGTATTGGAAACTCTGTAACACTTCCTATGGATGTACAAGACATTAGAAAATTAGAAGAAATAGTACTTACCTTGGTGGAGCAAGTTACATATAGACTAAGAAAAGAAGAGTTACTTGCACAAGTGGTGAATGTTCAGTTAAGAACAAAAGAATTCAAAGACTTTTCACATCAGCAAAAATTAGATTTTGCAACATCTTCAACAAAGCCAATATACGAACAAGCAACAAAGTTACTACATGAAATGTATAAAACAATAGAACCAATTAGACTAGTGGGAGTTAGAGTAGATGGCTTAATAGCAAAAAATGAAGTGCAATTATCACTATTTGCAGATACAAATGAGAAACAAAACAAGCTAGACGAAGTAGTAGACAACTTAAAAGAAAAATATGGATATAACATGATTACAAGAGCAGGTAAGTTAGAGGTAGATAATATAGTGAAGATTAGGGAAAGTAAGTAAAAAGTGTCCAATTAGGGACGGTTCTTTTTTGGACATTTTGTCCAAAAAAGAACCGTCCCTAATTGGACAAAATATCTTGTAAAATATAAAAAAATGTAATAAAATAATAGAAAATAATTACTAACAAGGAGAAATGTACAGTGGAATATATGCAAAAAGTAAAAAAATTAAATGCTGAAAAAATATTATATTACTACATATTTACTATGGGCTGTCAGTTAAATGAAAATGACTCAGAGAAAATATGTGGAATGTTAGAAGAAATGGGATACAAAAAAACAGAAAATCAAAATAATGCAGATTTGGTAGTGTTTAATACTTGTTGTGTTCGAGAAAATGCGGAGGATAAGCTATTTGGAAAAATAGGAGAAATAAAGAAAAACAAGGAAAATAAAGATGTTATTTTAGCTATTGGTGGGTGCATGATGCAGGAAAAACATATGGTAGAAAAAATTCATAAAAGCTATCCATTTGTTGATGTTATATTTGGTACTCATACATTGCATAAATTACCAGAGGACATTTATAAAGCACTGCAAAATCATCATAAAGTAGAAGATATTTTAGATATTGATGGAGAAATCTATGAAGGTCTTCCAATAAAAAGAAGTGATAATATAAAGGCATCTGTTACAATTATGTATGGTTGTAATAATTTTTGTAGTTATTGCATAGTACCATATGTTAGAGGTAGAGAAAGAAGTAGAAGAAAAGAAGATATATTGCAAGAAGTAGAGCAATTAGCACAAGAGGGATATAAAGAGATTACTTTGCTAGGTCAAAATGTTAATTCTTATAGTGGTGGAGAAAATTATGGATTTGCTGAATTATTAAGAGATGTAAACAAAATTGATAAGATAGAAAGAATCCGTTTTGTATCACCACATCCAAAGGATTTTACAGATAATGTAATTGAAGCTATTGCAGAATGTGATAAAGTTTGTAAATTAATACATTTGCCATTACAATCTGGAAGCAGTAAAGTACTAAAATCAATGAATAGAAAATATACCAAAGAGCAATATTTGGAATTAGCAGAAAAAATGAGAAATCGCATACCAAATGTGGTGTTTTCGACTGACATCATAGTTGGTTTTGCAGGAGAAACAGAAGCGGATTTTGAGGATACATTAGATGTAGTAAGAAAAATGCATTTTGAACAAGTATATATGTTTATATATTCAAAAAGAGTTGGAACTCCTGGGGATAAAATGGAAAATCAAATTCCAGAGGAAATAAAGCATGAAAGATTTGATAGACTAAAGGAATTAGTAGAAAGTCAAATGCGAGAAAATAATGAAAAATATATTGGGACAATTCAAAAAGTATTAGTTGAAGGAAAAAGTAAGAACAATCCTAATATGTTGGCTGGAAGAACAGAAAGTAATAAAGTAGTAGTGTTTGATGGAACGGAGAGTTGCATCCATCAAATGATAGATTTAAGAATAATGTCAGAGCATATGTGGTACTTGAAAGGAGCACGATTATAATGGCAGAATATTCTCCAATGATGCAAAATTATTTGAAAACAAAGGAAGAATATAAAGATTGTATATTATTTTATAGATTAGGCGATTTTTATGAAATGTTTTTTGATGATGCATTAACAGCATCGCGAGAATTGGAAATTACATTGACAGGAAAAGAATGCGGACAAGAAGAAAGAGCTCCAATGTGTGGAGTTCCTTTCCATGCAGCAGATATATATGTCGCAAGATTAATTCAAAAGGGATATAAGGTGGCTATTTGTGAGCAGTTAGAGGACCCCAAAAAAACAAAAGGAATAGTAAAAAGAGATGTTATTAGAGTAGTAACTCCGGGAACAGTTATTGAAAGCAATTTATTAGATGAAAAGAAAAACAATTACATTATGTCAGTATTCAAGAATGGAATATGCTTTGGAATAGCTATATGCGATGTTTCAACAGGAGATTTTTATGCAACAGAGATTAACGAACAAAACAATTTTGAAAGACTTTTAGACGAAATTTCTAGGTTTACTCCTGCTGAAATTATAACTAATGAATTGCTATATAATACAAAAGAAGAAATAGATAAAATAAATGAAAGATTTAATGTATTTGTTACTCAAGTTGCTGAAGAAGCATTTTTGCAAGATGCAGAAAATATAAAAAATAATTATGAACTAGTAACAGATAAAGGTAAAATTGCAGAAAATGTAGATAAAAAATTGTTGGCAGTAAGTGCAATAAATGCACTTTTATACTATTTGAATCAAACGCAAAAAATGAAATTAAAACATATAAATAAGATACAAATATATAATACAAATAAATATATGTCATTAGACATTAATGCAAGAAGAAATCTAGAATTAACAGAAAAAATGAGGGATAAAAGTAAGAAAGGAACATTACTTTGGGTATTAGATAAAACAAACACATCAATGGGAGGAAGAAATTTAAGAAGATGGTTAAGTGATCCATTAATAGATGCAGAGGAAATTAATGAAAGACTAGATGCTGTTGAGGAATTAAAGGATAATGTAGTACTAAAAGGTGATGTAATAGAAGGATTAAAGAAGGTTTATGATATAGAGAGACTAATAGGAAAAATATCATATGGAAATGCTAATGCTAGAGATTTAATATCATTAAAAAATTCTGTTAATCAATTGCCAAATTTAAAATTAGTGTTATCACAAACTAAGTCAGCAATGTTAAAAAAGTTATATGAAGAATTAGACGAATTAAAAGATATATATGAATTAATAGATAAAGCAATTATAGAAGAACCACCTATTTCAGTAAAAGAGGGTGGAATGATAAAATTGGGATATAATCCTGAGGTAGACGAATTAAAAACAGCTACAACTGATGGAAAGAAATGGTTAGTTGAACTAGAAGCAAAGGAAAAACAAGAAACAGGAATAAAAAATTTGAAAATTGGATTTAACAAAGTATTTGGCTATTTTATAGAGGTAACTAAATCAAACTTAAGTCAAGTGCCAGAGAGGTTTGTTAGGAAACAAACTTTAACCAATGGAGAAAGGTATATAACAGAAGAATTAAAAGAATTAGAAAGTAAAATACTAGGCGCAGAAGAAAAATTAGTAAATTTGGAATATGATTTATTTGTGGAGATAAGAGCAAAATTAGCAGAGCAAATACAGAGAATACAAAAATCGGCTAATGTAGTTTCTACATTAGATGTATTAACATCTTTTGCGACAGTAGCGGAATCATTAAATTATGTAAAACCAATAGTTGATGAAGAAGGCGAAATAGTTATAAAGGAAGGAAGACATCCTGTTATTGAAAAGATGCTCCCACCGGGTGCATTTGTGCCAAATGATACATATATGAATAAGGAAGAAGATAGACTTTCTATTATCACAGGACCTAATATGGCAGGTAAGTCTACATACATGAGGCAAGTGGCATTAATTACATTGATGGCACAGATAGGAAGTTTTGTACCAGCATCTTATGCAAAAATAGGAGTTGTAGACAAAATTTTCACAAGAGTAGGTGCATCAGATGATTTAAGTATGGGACAAAGTACTTTTATGGTTGAAATGATGGAAGTTGCTAATATATTAAAAGAAGCTACATCAAACAGTTTGGTAGTATTAGACGAAATTGGTAGAGGAACATCAACTTACGATGGTCTTTCAATTGCTTGGGCTGTTGCAGGATATATTGCAGATAAAGAAAAGTGTGGAGCAAAAACATTGTTTGCAACTCATTATCACGAATTAATACAATTAGCAGACACTTTGGAGGGAGTAAAGAATTATTCTATTGCTGTAAAAGAAAAAGGTGAAGATGTTATATTTTTGAGAAAAATTGTTGAAGGTGGAACTGATGAAAGTTATGGTATTCATGTTGCAAAATTAGCAGGTGTTCCTAAACCAGTTGTGAAAAAGGCTAATGAAATATTAAGATCGCTAGAAAGAAAGAGTGCAATTATTCAAAATGGAGAAACAAAACAGAATAAGAACCAAGCTGATGGACAACTTGATGTGTATAATTACAAATTGGCAGAAATAGCCCATCAGTTAGATAAAATTAATTTGGATGATATAACTCCAATTGAAGCACTTAATACACTAGTAAAAATGAAGGGTAGTATGCAGTAGGAATGTTAAGTCTTATTAGATTGTAAATGAAATTAATTAAAACGCATGAGTTTTTTTATTAAATTAAGAAACTCGTGCAATTTTTATTTTTACTCTAAAACTTATGTATTCACCAGATTTTAATTATTTTTATATACGCAAAAACAAATATAAAAAATGATGTATACATTACATAATACCCCGACTACTCCTATGCGGAAAATCCATATAGGAGTAATGTTTTATAAAATTATAATGTTCCAAAAGAAATATTATGCAACCACTTGACAATAGATTATCTTTACTGTAAAATGATAAAAGAACACAAGAAGAAAAGTGTTAAAAATCATAAGAAAAAAGGTAGGAGATGTATGTATGAAAGGAAGAAAAGAAGAAGGTATAACATTAAT
>CANRPR010000035.1 GCA_947632535.1 uncultured Clostridia bacterium
TCTTTTCCTTTTTTCTGATAATATTTAAAAGACTATTATTTAATTTTTCCATAACTTAGCTTTTCCTTTCTTAAAATTTTTTATTCATATTATTGGGCTAATTTACTTTCGCCTGTTGCATAATCAGTAATATTCCTAGTTGAACATTATAAACATATACATAATAATACATGTTTACAATCATTTTCTTTAAAATAATTTAATATTTTTATCTCTATTGTTATTCATCTTTTACCTCTTCTACTTTATTATATTTTCTATTGTTTTTTTGTACGGTATCTCCTACTTTAAAGTCTGGATATAATTCTCTATGAATAGTAAAATATCCTACAGTTCCATCTGCATTAGTTAAATAAACCTCGTTATCCTTAATTTCTTCCACTTTATATTGTTTACCTTCTGTTTCTATTTCTCCCATATATAAATCTGATAAAAGTCGCCATGCAAGATTATTTTTTATTTCAATTTTTTCTGAATTAGAATATAATTTGTTATCTTTCATGATTATATTATCAGTTAAATTCAAATTAAGAAATGCTGACTTATCCATTGCATATATCTTATTATAAATTCCTTCATTTTTTAATCTTTTTAAAGATTCATTATCTGTTGTTACATATATCTTTATTTCATTGCCATTTTCGATATCTACAACTTTTATCATATTATCTCTAATTCCACTAACTACGTATTTTTTCTTCTAGTTTTGTAGTATTCATCATTTCTTCTCTTTCATTATAATATTGTTGCATTTCTTTATTAAACTTATCCATATTATTTTCATTTTCTTTCTAATTATTTTGTAAATAATTAGATAATTTTTTCACAAATTCAGCTACAAAATTTGTTATAGCATTGTTTGAAAATAAATTCTTTCCTAATTCTTTAATATTAAAATCATCTAAGTTCATATTTTATTTTTACCTCTTTCTTAATTTGGAATTTTATTAGAATAAACATATTAAGAATAAAATGTTTTTGAATAAATTTTACATTTTATATATTACCATAAAATTTCATAAATAACAATCTTTTTTTATTTTTTTGAACTTAGTATTTTATTAATTGTAAATATACTATACCATATTTTCTTTATAAAATCAAAAAAAATGAACTTGTATTTATATTTTACAATTCATCTTCTAAATATTTGAAAATTTATGATTTTTGTTAAATTGTTGCTAGGAGGAAACCCTTGTTATTACTACATTTTAATTTTTCGTCATGTGTTTTTTTATCATTTTACAGTAAAGATAATCCGTTATCAAATAGTTGTATAATATTTCCTTTTCGCCATTACATTTTTATGAAAACATTACTCCTATGTAGATTTGCTATATAGGAATATACGAGATACTATGTAATGTATGCTATGTTTTTTATATTAGCTTTTGTTCCAAGAAAATAACTATAATATCAAAAATACACATTTTTTTAATGCATAAGATTGTAAAAATAAATTGCACAAGCCTTTAAAACTCATGCAATTCCGATATATGTTATTTGTTAGTTAAACTACTCAATAAACCTATAATAAAACTTATGTATTTTGTAATACAAGCACTGGTCTAAACGCAGTATCATTGCGCACACCTCCATAAGGCACACCTGAACGCAACACGCCTGCACCAATTTCATCAACAATAGTGCCACCGCGAAACAAGAATGGAAGGTCAGCGCCTCCTATTGTCACATAATCACCGTTCCATGCTTTTCCATTTTCTTCTCTTGTACTTGTTGGATCCGTTTTCCAGCCTATTGTTGTTCCATTTACTAATCCTCTATAGCCCCAACTTCCTGCTACTTCATTCATTCCTATTCCTTTTTTCTCTGCTAAATTATTCCATGTTTCTTCTGTCAAGTCATGTCTTTTATTCTCTGCTTCTGTACTATTTTTACTTGCATTCCATAACTGCTCTCGTGTTAATTGTTCTTCTCCTACTTCTATGCTGTTGCTCTTTTCTTCTGTACTTACTTCATATGCTTCCCAGTAATCTACATATTCTGGTTTTATTGTTGCTTTTCCATCTACTAATGTAAAATATTGTGTTTCAGATTCTCCATGATTACTGCTCTTTCCATATGTACTTAAACTTTCATTTCCATTGTCATAGTATGCTGCTACTCTCTCCCATGCTCCTCCACTCATATCATATATTCCATAGACATTTCCTGTTGTGCTTGCTAACTGGCCTAACGCTGTATTGTACCCATATGTTTCTTCACTCCAATTTTCATATCTTTCTTCATTATCCGTTGCTTTTGGTCCTGCTCCTGTATGGAAATCATACCAATTATTTGTTCCACTTTTTCCATTTCCATTTATCTGTGGTACACTTCCAAATACACTATAGCATAAATATGCTACTGCTCCCCATTCACTATTTTTCATTAAATGTGTATCGACATCACTCCATCCATAGTGTTCTGCATCCTCTTTCATTGCCATGCTCTGGAATTGGCTTTCTCCTATGGTTATATCTCTCCAGCTTATTACATCTGGTTTTATTTTTACATATGTACTTTCGTCTGCTGCTGTTGCTGTCGCTGTTCCGCCTTCTCTGTTTCCCACTGCTTTTCCTTCACTTGTAAGCCCACTCGCTTCAAACTTTGCTACCCATATTCCTGTTAGTTGCTTTTCTCCAAATTTGAATGCTGGATGTACTATCTTTGGTGTTACATCTCCGTGGGTTTAACTCACTTGCTTCGTAATCTTCTAGATATGTTTGCTCGTCTGTTCCTACATTTGTATTATCTTTTAAGAATGTTATGCTTATCTTCTTCTTTCCTTCATTGGTTTGACTTGGTGTTTCTGTGTTTGATGTTTTATATCCATCTACTATACTATATGCGTATCTTGGTATCCATACAAAAAATGTTGTTATGTCGTCCATTGATATTGTTGTTCCTGCTTTACCTTCTCCATTTGTTGCTGCTGCATATGTTTCCGCATTGCTTTGTTCTACTGTTACTATGTTTGCCCACTTCTTCCTTGAATAATCATACCATTGGTTATTTGTGTTTTCTTTATCTGCTATTTTCCATTCTTTACTTGTTGTATCATAATATACTGGTATCATTCCTTCTGCTAACTTTGGTTCGTTTGGCTCATTCTTTGGATTTAAATCTTCATTCATTGTTCCTTCATTTACCAAACTCTCAAATTGTGTATCTAAATTATCTAGTATGTCTATTTCATTTTGTTCTGCTTCTGCATACTTATCCTTTCCTTCTTTTGCTCTTGCTAATATTCCATTCTCTCCAAAGGTTAAGCTTATTGTTACCCCTGCCAATATTAATAACACTATTATTGTTATTACTAATGCTATTAATGTTATACCTTCTTCTTTTCTTCCTTCCATACATACATCTCCTACCTTTTCTTATGATTTTTAACACTTTTTTCTTGTGTTCTTCTATCATTTTACAGTAAAGATAACCTGTTGTCAAGTGGTTGCATAATATTTCTTTTTTATCGTTTTAATTATATGAAAACACTACTCCCATATATGTTTTACAGGTACAAGATGTCAGAATATTATGTAATGTATGTATTGTAATTTAAAACTTCAGTAAAAACAAAGTTTGCTCTAGTAGCGCCGTTCCTTCACCCGCGTACCTTTGCGAAGCAAAGCGGTTCTTTGTATGGCATTTTGTCCATCACATTTTTTAATTTTGTAGAAGCGTCCCTAATTGGACAAAATGTCCAAAAAAGAACCGTCCCCATTTGGACATGTATAAATTTTCTTTGGTTGGGAATTAATATTATAAAATTATATTTTAAAGGACGGTTTTATAATGGAAGCTCTGAAGAATTTTTTTAAAAATTTTTTTAATTATGAAAATGACGATAAATTATATCATTTTGAAATTCCTGAAACTCAAGAAGAAAAAGATGCATTTGATAACAGTAACGGTAGTAGTGGTAATAATAGCAATAGTAGTAATCTAACTGGATCTCAGGATCAACAGGATTCTAAGACTAAAAGTGAACCTACAAATGTTTTTCCTAGTTTAAACATAAATTTGGAATTTATGAAGGCAAAATATAACACTTCTATTAATAGCGATATTGTTATTCGTGAGTTTACTTTAACCGCACGAAATAAGCAATTCTCTGCTTTTTTAATGTATATTGATGGAATGGTTGATTCTAAAATGATTAATGATTTTGTTTTGCAACCTTTAATGCTAAAAAATCGCGCCAATCTTTTTGATGGAGAACAAAGTAAGGTGGTTTCAGAAGCAGTTACGAATAATATTACTGTTAGAAAAGTAAAAAGGTTTGACTTAGTTGACTATATTTTTAATAGTTTAATGCCTCAGAATTCGGTAGAAAAAGTAAACAAATTTGAAGAAGTATGTATTGGTATCAATGCTGGAAATTGTGTGTTATTTATTGATACAATTCCTACTGTGTTTAATATTGAAGTAAAAGGATTTAAACAAAGATCTGTTGAAAAGCCTGAAAATGAAATGGTAATTCGTGGCTCTCAAGAAGGTTTTACTGAGGTAATTCGTACTAATACATCTTTAATACGAAAATGTATTAATAACGAAAATTTAATAATCGAAAGTACAAATGTAGGGAAGTTAAGTAGAACTCCTTGTGCTATATGCTATATAAATGGTATTGCAAACGATGCTTTAGTTAATGAAGTAAAAAATAGAGTTAATAACCTTGACATCGACTATTTAACATCTTCTGGACAATTGGAACAATTAATAGAAGATAATGGAAATATTTCATTACCACAATTAATTGCTACAGAAAGACCAGATAAAGCCAGTAATTTTCTTATGGAAGGCAGGGTTGTTATTATTGTTAATGGTAGCCCCTACTCTTTAGTTGCTCCTGCAACTTTTATGGATTTTATCACATCTCCAGAAGATACAAATTTAAAATATCAATTTGCTAATATGTTAAAAATCCTTCGTGTTTTAGCAGTATTCATTGCTTTACTTTTACCCGGATTCTATATTGCTATTACAAGCTTTCACCAAGAGCTCATTCCAACAGAATTACTATTCTCTATAGTTGCTTCTAGGGAATCTGTTCCATTTCCTATTTTATTTGAAATTTTGATGATGGAAATATCCTTTGAATTAATTAGAGAAGCTGGTTTAAGAGCTCCTTCCACAATTGGTCCCACTGTAGGTATTATTGGTGCAATTATTATTGGACAAGCAGCAGTTGATGCTAATTTAGTAAGTCCTTTATTAATCATTATTATTGCTATTACTGGTCTTGCATCATTTGCTATTACTGACTTTTCATTTAGCTTTTATTGTAGACTCTTAAGATTCGTTTACATTTTATTAGGATATTTTATGGGATTTCTTGGAATTTGTATCGGACTTTTTGTACAATTACTAATTATATGTAACTTAAAATCCTTTGGTGCTCCCTATTTGCAACCATATGTACCAGTTACTACAAATTATAGAGGATTATTATTTTCACCTGCATGGAAAAGAGAAAATAGAGCAGATTTTCTAAATGTTAAACGACAAAAACGACAAGGTAAAATAAGTATGAAGTGGAAAAATTCTAATAATGTTGATAATGGAGGTTAATTATGGATTTATATAAAGTTGGAAAAATAGAAGCAATAGCATTAGTTGTTATAGTTATGCTAAATCACTTAGTATTAAATTTGCCAAAAATATTTTTTAATACTGCTGGATGTGCCGCTTGGATAAATGCTATTTTTGTATTTGCTATTGCTTTAATCTTTTTATTTATTATATTAAAATTATTTAAAAATTTTAATGGAATGGACATTCTAGATGTTTCATATTTTGTTGGCGGTAATACTTTAAAAAATATAATAGGATTCCTATTTATTGCATTTTTCATGCTTATTGCTTCAGCTCTTTTACGAGATTTTTCAAGAAGCCTAAATATCATATATTTTCGTAATATTCCTATTTATCTTGTTATAATTGTATTTTTGTTAGTAGCACTACTTGCAAATCGTATTGGAAGCAATGTTATTATAAAAACTACAACAATTATTACTACAATTGTATTAATCAATTTAGGTGTAACTTTCTTTTTAACAGCACCTCAATTTGAATTTAATAATATATTTCCTATACTTGGCAAAGGTGCAAAAGAAATATTCTTATCTGGCAGTACTAATATTTTTGCTTTCAGTGGATTCTGCGTGTTATATTTCATAATGCCTATGCTAAAAAGTTCAAAGGAATTTAATAAAATAGCTATCTGGTCAATTGTTATATCTGGAATATATTTAGTCTTTTGCATACTTTCATTATTACTATCCTTCTCATATGTTGTAGATGCATATGACTTGTCACCAATGTACCTAATTATACGCACCACGCAGTTTGGTAAATTCTTGCAAAGACCAGAATCATTATTTATGTTTTTCTGGATTTTATCCTTAATGTCATATGTTTCTATTTGCATCATGTTTAGTTGCAATATTTTTCAAAAAATAACAAATACACGCAAATCACAAGTCATGGCATATTTTTTTACAAGTTTATTATACTTTGGAGCACTAATTCCTAGAAATATATCGCAATTTAAATTTATTGAAGATGTAATTTACAAATACTTTTCTATCATCCTAATATTTTTTATAAGTATGGGAATTTTAATACTGGCTAACTTAAAATACCATAGAAAAAACATGAAATTGGAGGGACGAAAACTCAATGAAAAATAAAAAATATATTGTTTTACTTTTAATTATAACTTCATGTACTTTTTCTCTAACTGGTTGTCAATACAAATCACCAGGTATTGACGAGTCTGCCTATGTTGTTGCTTTAGGCATTGATGTTGGTGAAAATAGTCGCATAATTGTAAGTTTTCAAATACTAATTCCATCTTCATTTTCTGGCGAAGCTTCTCAGTCTGATAAATCTATTGTAAATTCAGTTGAGTGTACTTCTATTGAGTCTGGAATTAATATTATGAATAGTTATATTAGTAAGGAAATAAATCTTTCTCACTGTAAAGCAATTGTAATTTCCGAAAAGTTTGCTAGTCAAGGAATATCTGAAACTATTTTTACCTTAATGAATGATGTACAAATAAGACCGGACTGCAATATTATAGTTAGCCGTTGCACCGCTTCATACTTTCTTGAAAATTCAAAACCTGTACTTGAAAAGTTAACAGCACGATATTACGATATAGCACCTACCTCTAGCGAATACACTGGATATACTCAAAATCTTACCTTAAATGATATCTTTTATAGTTTAAATTCTTATACAGAAAATGCTATTGCTATATTGGGTGGTATAAATGAAGATAGTAATGAAATTCCTAACAATACACTTTTCTCTGCAGAGCAAGACAGTTCCTATAAAGCAAATGAAACACCTATAGATTCTAAGCCAAACATGGAAAATATGGGACTTGCAGTATTTAAAGACGATATGTTAGTTGGTGAACTTAATTCCATTGAAACATTATGCCATTTATTAATTGTTAATGAATTAAACACTTGTGTTTTAAGTATACCAAGCCCTTTTGTAGAAGGAGATACTATAGATATAAAAGTAATTCCAACTCCTTCATCTAAAAATAAAGTTGAACTTATTAATGGTTCGCCATATATAACTTGCAATATTTCATTAACTGCACGAGTTTTATCTTTAAATGAAACTTCGGTATCTTTAACAGACGAAAACATGAAAAAAATCGAAAAATATGCTAATTCGTATATTGAATATCAAATTGAAAAATATTTATACAAAACTTCGAAAGATTTAGGATGTGATATTGATAATTTCGGCAAATATTTAACTAAACATTTTGCAACCGAGGAAGATTGGAAGAATTTCAATTGGATAGGTAATTACAACAACGCATTCTTTAATGTAAATGTATCAACCAGCATTATATCCGGAAATTTACTAATAAAAACTTAAAACCTTTAGTTAATAAATTAATAGTGATGGAATTTAGAAAGGAAATTAATATGTGGATAGTAATATTACTTTTAAGCATTTTTATATTTTTAAAAACAATTGGATATGGATTTTTTGAACTCAAAAAAAATAATAACAGAATTGGTGGTATAATAATTATAATATTATCATTTTTTAGTCTTATTATGCCAACAGTAATTACAATGATTAGGGATTAATTTATACAATTACATCCCTTTTTAATTTTTTATTTTGTATTACACCTGTTCCTAAAAAAACTCCATTCTCATTATATACTAAGCAAACTCCGTCTTCCAAAGTAGTATTTAATTTCACTCCATTTAAAAACATATCTATTTTTTTATCATTTAATACTATTTTAGGACTATTTTTTAATAATTGCTCAATTGTTATAAAATGCTTGTCTATCCATTGTTTGTTTTCTATATTATCTTTTAATTCTTGTACTGTAACTGCATTTTGTACATCAAACTCTCCTACTCTAATTCTTTGTAGCTCTTTCATAGTTCCAATTGTACCAAGCATTTGTGCAATATTCTCACATAATGTACGAATATATGTGCCCTTTGAGCATGAAACAGTATATATTAGCTCTTTATTCTGGCTATCATAATCTTTTAAGATAATATCATATATATTAATTTTTCTTGGAGCAACCTCTACTTCTTTACCGCTTCTTGCATATTCATATAGCTTTTTGCCATTTATTTTTATAGCAGAATACATAGGGGGCACTTGCTCTTGCTCCCCTATGTTACTTTTTAACACTTGCTCTATTTTTTCTTTGGTTATATCTGTAACCTCTCTTTTTTCTATGATATTGCCAGTTATATCTGCTGTATCAGTCTTTATTCCTAATTTCAAAACAGCAGTATAAATTTTATCATGGTTTATTAGATATTTTGATAATTTAGTTCCATTACCAATTAATAAAGGAAGTACTCCTGTAGCATTAGGATCTAAAGTTCCTGTATGACCAACTTTACACTTTAAAAGTTTTTTTACTATTGCTACTACATCATGTGATGTATATTCCTTTTCTTTATTAATTAATATAATTCCGTCCATATATCTCCTTTATTCACTCGTAATCCATTTTATTAAATCTAGATTTGCAGAGTCAAGCACCATATGATGTTTTGGCATAACTCTAAATGTGTATCCATAATTTCCACCTGTTGTTAATTCTATTTTAGCTTTATACAAATATGTATTTTCCTTATCCTCTACTTTACCTTCACAAGTCATTGGAATAATATTTACTTTTTTAACAACACCATTTTCTAATATTTTTCCATAATATACTTCAACTTGTACCGTATCCTTACTAATGTTAGGTAGCTCTACAGCACAGCTTACATCTATATTATTTCCTGCATCGATACTAATGTTATCAATATTACTCATTTGAACAATTTTTATGTCATTCCAATTGTTTCTTAAATCATTTTTCCATGAACTAAAGCTTGTTACATCTTCAAGATTATTAAAATATTTATTATTCAAATTGCATAAAGGCATATACATGTTATTTACATAGTCTACTACCATTCTTGAAGTACTATATTTTCCACCTGTAGACATAATAGAATTTTTCATTAAATCCATCCATGTTGCAGATATTCCATTTTTATCTTTATTATAATATGCTGGTATTATCTTTTCTTCTAGTATATGGTATATGCTTTCTGAATCTGCAATATCTTGTTCCTCATATGAAGAATATTGCAAATCTGAACCAATTACCCAACCATTTTTTGAATTGTATCCTTCTGCCCACCAGCCATCTGAAATACTGAAATTAAGTACACCATTTACAGATGCTTTTTGTCCACTTGTTCCAGATGCTTCCATAGGACGCCTTGGATTATTTAACCATACATCCACACCACTTACTAAATATCTTGCAATTCCTATATTATAATTTTCTAATAAGAATATTTTACCTTTAAACTGTGGTTTCATAGACAATTCATGAATATATTTAATTAACCCTTGACCTTCTGTATCTGCTGGATGTGCTTTACCTGCAAAAATTAGTTGTACAGGATGCTTAGAATCATTTAATATTTGAGTTATTCTTTCTAGGTCTTTAAAAATTAGTGTTGCTCTTTTATATGTTGCAAACCTTCTTGCAAATCCAATTGTTAATGCATTTGGATTTAATTTTGATGTAATATCTCTTATTTCTTCATATCCAACTCCTGCATTTTTTAATCTTGCTGTAACATTTTCTTTTACTAATTTCAGTAATTTTTCTTTTCTTTCAAGATGTTGCTCCCACAATTCTTTATTTGGTATATTATTAATTTTTTTCCATGTATCATCATCATAAATATAATCTTGCCAAAATGGAGTCAAGTATTTGTTATATAATTCCTTCAAATTAGGTGCAAGCCATGAACATGTATGTATTCCATTTGTAATGTGAGTAATTGGTGATTCGTCTGGAGATATGTTTGGCCATACTTCTGCAAATAATTCTCTTGACACTTCTCCATGTAATTTGCTTACACCATTTTTCTTTCCTGCTACTTTTAAAGCTAAAATTCCCATATTAAATCCTGGTTCTAAATTTTCACATGGTTTCATGCCAAGTTTTAAAAATTCTTCTTTTTCTATTCCAAATTTTGGCCAAAAATCTTTAAAATATTTTTCTACTAATTCTATAGGGAAAATATCATTTCCTGCTGGAACTGGTGTATGCGTAGTAAATACTGTTTTAGCTGTTGCCATTTCTTTTGCAATTTCGAAGGATACTTCCTTTTCTTCCATAATATCTTTTATTAATTCTAAAATTAGGAAAGAAGAATGTCCTTCATTCATATGATATACTGTAGGTTTTAGTCCTAGTTTTTTTAGCATTTTTACACCTGCCATACCTAGTACAATTTCCTGCTGTATTCTCATTTCTTGATCTCCGCCATATAGCCTTAGTGTAATTTCTTTATATTGTGCATCTGTATTTTGTTCAATATCTGAATCTAATAAGTATAATTCTACTCTACCTACATTTATTTTCCATACTTTTAAATACAATTTTTTCTTAGGTAATTTTACATCTATAATTAAGTCTTCCCCTTTTTCATCTTTTACTGGTGAAATAGGTAAATCATCCATATTTAAGTTATTGTATACATTTTCTTGGTTACCATATTTATTAATTTTTTGGTGGAAATATCCGTTTTTATACATTAATCCAACTGCAACAAAAGGTAAGCCTAAATCACTTGCAGATTTTAAGTGATCTCCTGATAATATTCCAAGACCACCTGAATAAATAGGAACTGTTTCGTCTAACCCATACTCTGCTGAAAAATAAGCTATTAAGTTTTCTTTATTTGCAGGATATTTTTTGCTGAACCATGTATTCTTGCTATTCATATATCCTTCGAAATCATTTACTACTTTATCATATTTTTTTAGGAAATCTTGGCTTGATGCAGCCTGTTCTAATTTATCTTGAGAAACTTGTTTCAAAAATTTAATAGGATTTTTTTCTATTGTTTCCCATAAATCTATATCAATATCTTTAAATAGTTTTAAATATTCACTATTCCAAGACCACCACAAGTTGTTTGCAATTATTGATAGTTTATTTATTCTTTTTGGTAATTGCGGATTAACTGTAATTCTATTAAACATATACATAATTATTTCCTCCTTAGTTATTTAACAAATTCTTTTGTTACCACATATTTATTATCTATTAACTTTTAAAAAAAGTCAAATATTTTTACATGTTTTTTGATTTTTTTTATTTATCATGGTATAATATAATTATCTTAGGTTTTAGGAGGTATTTTTATGGCAAACGATATAAAAAATTTAAGTAATTTATATGGTCATAAACCATACGAATTAAATTTAGATGCTGTAAGAATGGTACAACAGAAAAAGAATAAAGAAAAGGAAAATGTTGAAAAGAAGAAAAAGATAAAATCATACTCAGTAATAGGTCTTTTGACTGCTTTAGGTTTTACCTCAGGTATTGCATTTGGTGCAAAATTGTCACAAAATTACCATATGAATAGTTTTGCTAATGAAATTGCAAGTGAAAGTGAATTAAATACATATGATTTGTTTGACGAAGCTTCTAATTCTAAGTTTTCTATCTTAATTAATAATACTGCATATTTATTAGAGCAAGATAATCTTTCTGCTCAAGATAGAATAAAGTTGCAACAAAATTTGCTTGAAATTGAAAACAATTTAGGTACAGTTATAAATTACGCTGATAGCAAAGTTTCGGATTTATTTGCTGCTACTACTAATGGTAGTGTTAAGGTTGATAGGAATGTACTTTATGAACGCACAGATGGTCCTACTAATAAATTATCTATTTCTATTAATGGAATTGATACATATAATTTTTTTGATACTATTAATAATAAAAAACTTGACTCTGATACATTAGCTAAATTATTTGATAATACATTTGAACTTAGTAGTATTGAAAATAATCAAAAGTCTCATGTGTCTAAGAAACATATTTTTAATTTAGTACAAGCTGTTATGAAACAGGCAAATTCGTTAAATAATCTATCTATTAGTTTAGACGAAAATGGAAATATTGTGGAAAATCAAGCAAGTATTGAAAAATAACTGTTTTTTAATTTTAATAATTAATGTGAAGGTGTTTATTTATAAAAGCACCTTCTATTTTTGTATCATTTTACTATAATGTGTCATATTATGTAGTATATTAAAATAATAAGGAGGAATAAGAATGCGTAGAAATTGTAAATGCAAAAAGTGCTATGCAAGTAACATGTGTCCTAATTTTAATAATGATGTTTTAGAAAAGTCTTGTGACAATGTTGCAACAATTTCTGAATATGACAATGAATGTAGTTGTGGATTTGACGAAGAAGAATCTGTATTTCCAGAAAATCCAATGTTAGCTCAAAGCTATGTACCTTGGCAAGTAATGGATAAAACATTTAAGCCTTGTATTGGTTTAAAAATGGGAACTATTTTTCCTGAATTAGTAAGTCCTTATGTTCCATGTCAATCAATGGAGGAAATTGAATATTTAAAAAATACAAATAAAATTGGAGAGGGGTGTAACAAATGACAGATGATATAGAAAATAGAAATTGCAATTGTGGATGTGGCTGTAGTAATACAAATGAACCAGAAATGTCTTGTGAATGTAAGCAGAATTTAAGAGAAGAAATGATGATGCAATTAAAAGCTTATAAATTTTCTATAATTGAACTTAGTTTATATTTGGACACTCATCCAGAAGATGAAAAAGCTCTTTGTTTGCATAGAGAGTACTGTAAAAAAGCAAAGGAATTAGAAGATAAATATCAAAAAATGTTTGGTCCACTTACTATCTTCTATCCATGCAATAAATGGAGATGGCTTGAAGAACCATGGGCTTCGTTTATTTGGGAATAATTTGCAGTTTAAAATGAATTTACAATATTAAATTTCTTTAAATTTGTAATAATAAACATGAAAAGAGAGATGTTATTAACTATTTCCAAAAATTATAAAGTTAATAATATCTCTCTTTTCGTAATAAGTCAAAAAAACATTTTAACTAATGATATGTGACCATTTGCAGCAATCGTTATTGTCTCCTAAACCACCACAACATTCTGTATTACATGTTCGACAGTGATGGCCTATTAGCTCAATAAATTCCCTTGTTTTCTGCTTAATTAATGCCTCTCTTGTCTGTATTTCTTTGTAATGTGCAATAATATCTTTATAAGTCTCGGTGGTATATACTTTAACGGAAAATGAAGAAAAGCTTGACATATGATAATTTTTAATCTGGTAACCTTTTTCATCATAGTGTATACCGTTAGTATCTATTCTGTAACTTCCTATTTTGTCAGGGTTATCATAATCAGATACTAATAGATTATTTTCAAGTTTATCATATGCTATTACATAGCGAAATTTATTATACCCTATGTTTTCAGATGTAATTCTTGGTAATCTTTCATATAAATTTCCTGATTTTAGCTGCTTTTTCATATTGTCGTATTCTTTTTCCGTTACATTGCATACCATTATTGGGTTTGCCATCCGATATTGCTCATCAACGAAATCGTACAAAGACATGTTTATTTCTCTGTCTCCATCATTAAACATAACAATTGTTTTACTCATAGTCATATCCTCCTTATCAATTGACCTCATTTTGCACTGTTAATAGTTACTACATTAACTCCCTTCGTGTTTCTTATAGGGGATTACATAATTATAAGTTTTGCAACATTTTATCATATTTTTGATTGAATTTCAAGTGCGACAACCATTTAGTAAATTTGGTATTTTCACTTTAAAATCTATAATAAATCTCAATATTATCATCATCTATTTCAATTTTATCAATTAATTTTATAAGTAAATTTCTATCTATATTATTGCTATTAAAATCATATTTTATAAGTTTAGCAGTCTTTTCTTTTACACTACTAATTACGCAATTAATCAATGTATCTTCCCTTAAATGGATATTGGAACAAAATTTACTGCCATATTTTTTATAAGACGAACATACACATCTAAAATATTTTCCATGGTTTTTATTATATGTAATTTTTGCTTTACACTTTTTACAAAATACAAGACCTCGAAGTAAATGGGAAGTAGAAGTAGTGTAATTCCATTCATTTGATTTTTTATCAAGCATAATTTGAACACTATTAAAAATATCTCTGTCAACAATTGGCTCGTGATTATTTTCAATAATAATATGTTGTTGTTCTGGCAGATTAATAACTTTTTTAGTTTTATAATTTAACTTGCTATATTTATGCTGTACTAAATCACCAACATAAACTTTATCTCTAAGGATTCTAGTAATCATAGTAGTACTCCATAAATTTGTTTTGCTATTTGGATTAAAATAGTTCGTAGTTCTTTTTTTATAAGCTAATGGAGTTAATATTTTATTTGTATTTAAGTATCTACATATTTCAGTTTTATTATTTCCTGCATAATACATTTCAAATATTTTTTTAACAATGGGCGAAACTTCATAATCTACTAAAATAATATTTTTATCATTTTCATCCTTTTTATATCCATAAGGTAAAAAAGATTTAATATTCTGTCCACTAGATGCCTTTGTAAGTAGGCTAGAGCGTACTTTCTTTGAAATATCTTTTGCATACATATCATTAAAAACAGATTTAAAAGGTGTCATGTCGTTATTAGTATTGTTATTGTCAAATGTATCTATTCCATCATTTAAAGCAATATATCGTACATTTTTTAATGGAAAGTATTTTTCTAAATA
>CANRPR010000036.1 GCA_947632535.1 uncultured Clostridia bacterium
CGTAGGAGTCTGGGCCGTATCTCAGTCCCAATGTGGCCGTTCAACCTCTCAGTCCGGCTACTGATCGTCGACTTGGTAGGCCTTTACCCCACCAACTATCTAATCAGTCGCAAGTCCATCTATCAGCAGATTTCTCCTTTCCTACTAATATCATGCGATATTTATAGCATATGCGGTATTAGCAATGATTTCTCATTGTTATTCCCCTCTGATAGGTAGGTTACTCACGCGTTACTCACCAGTCCGCCACTAACCTTACAAAAATGTAAACATTCTCGCTCGGTCCGTTCGACTTGCATGTCTTATGTGCGCCGCCAGCGTTTATCCTGAGCCAGGATCAAACTCTCTTGTTATTGGTATCTATATTTCCATCTATTCCTAGACTTCTTATATAAATCTTTCTTTTCAAGTTTGTTTAAAACTTAGCTTCTTTAATTCTTGTTTTTGGTAGTTTTACTACCGCTTTTATTAGTCTCTTTTCAAAGGATTTATTGTTTACTTTTCAATGTGCTTTTTGCTCCTGTTTTCACGGAACGTTCTTTATTATACTATGTCATTCTTCCTTTGTCAACACTTTTTTTAATATTTTTTTATTTTTTTATCTCTCACTCTTTTTTCCCTTAAAGTGAGCAAAATAAAAAGATTAGTAATCTCTCGCTTTTCTCTTCTCGTTTCTTCATTTTATTACTAAACTTTCATAAAATTTTCTTATTCTTGTGTTGACTCTGTTCTCCCCCTCGCTGCATTATTTATTATACTATTTTTAACTTCTTATGTCAATACTTTTTTATCTTTTTTTCCCCTTTTTTTTATTTTTTATTTGTTTTTTTACTTTTTTATGATACAATATATAAAACTACATTATAGGAGGGTAAAAATATGGATTTTAAGAAATGTAAACGTTGTGGAACTTTCTTTATGTCTGGCAATGATGTTTGTCCAAACTGTCAACCAAAAGATATATATGAAATGTCTAAACTAAGAAATTATTTTGAAAATGAAAATTGTTCTAATGTATTTAATACTATTAGTATTGATACTGGAATTATTTCAAAAAACTTGAATCGATACCTAAACAGTAATGAATTTTCTGAAATTTCAGAAAAATTAAACATAAATTTATAATTGGAGGTTTTTTATGAATGTAATAGATACATTAAAAGAGAGAGGCTTTATTGAACAAATGACTCATCCTGAAGAAATGGAAAAACTTCTAGGAAATGAAAAAATTTCTTTTTACATTGGATTTGATCCAACTGCTGATAGTCTTCATGTTGGTCACTTTGTTTCACTTATGATAGCTTCCTTTATGCAAAAGGCTGGACACAGACCAATTATTTTAATTGGTGGTGGAACAGTTAATATTGGGGATCCTTCTGGAAAAACTGATATGAGAAGAATGATGGGTAAAGAAGAAATAGAACATAATGTAGCAAAATTTAAAGTTCAGCTTTCAAAATTCTTAAATTTTGAAGGAGATAACGCTGCAATAATTGTTAATAACGCAGACTGGCTTTGCAATTTAAATTATATTGATTTTATGCGTAATATTGGTGTTCATTTTAGTGTTAACAAAATGTTAGCTGCTGAATGTTACAAGCAGAGATTAGAACAAGGTTTAACTTTTTTTGAAATTGGATATATGTTAATGCAATCTTACGATTTCTTATATTTAAATAATAAGTATAACTGCAAAATGCAACTTGGTGGTAATGATCAGTGGTCAAATATAATAGGTGGAGTTGAATTAATAAGAAAAGTTAATTCAACTGAAGCATTTGGTTTGACTTTTAAACTTCTTACCACAAAAGAAGGTAAAAAAATGGGAAAAACTGAAAAAGGTGCTTTGTGGTTGGATCCTGAAAAAACATCTCCATATGAATTTTACCAATACTGGCGAAATATCAATGATGCAGATGTAAAAAAAGTTCTATCTTTACTTACTTTCCTACCAATGGATGAAGTTAATAGATTATCTAGTTTGCAAGATGAAAAAATTAATGAAGCCAAGAAAATTGCTGCATTTGAAATTACAAAATTAGTTCATGGAGAACAAGCAGCTTTACAAGCACAAGAAGCAGCATCTGCATTATTTGAAAATGAAGGCAATTTAGAAAATATGCCTACAACAAAAATTGATGGTTATATTAATATACTAGATGCACTTATTTTAACAGGTATTGCTCCATCAAAAAGTCAAGCTAGAACTTTAATTTCACAAGGTGGAATTAGTTTAAATGATATAAAAGTAGATGACATAAATTATGTGCTAAATGAAAATGATTTTCAAAAGGGCTTTGCAATATTAAGAAAAGGTAAAAAAATATATCATAAATTAGAAATGTAATTCGAAAAGAGAGTTCTTAAACTTGAACTCTCTTTTAATTTTATGAATTTTCTCTTCTTCCTTCTGGAAGTGATGGTATATCTAGAACAACTTTTATTCTGAATAGATAACCTAGCCTTTTAACAATTTTACTATTTTTGAATTTTTGCCATAAAGAAGGTTTAACATTTAATCTTGTATCTTCAATATAGTCATTATTTACAGCTTGAACTACTGTATTTGCAATTGCTATTGGCTCTTCAATTTGTACATTCTCTATAGATGGCTCATCCATTTGAACCGCTGTCTTAATTTCTGAAACATTTTCGTTTTCTACTACTGTCTCTTCTTTTTCATAATCAACAGGTGCAGGTATAACTTTCAATGCATCTGCAATTTCTATTCCTATATAGCTTAAAGCTTTTGACCTGTCTTCTATTCTCTCCATATCAATTTCTATATGTAAATTAGACTCTAAATTAACTATTCTTGCTTTAATTAATTTAACAGCATCAGCATAGTTTTGTGACTGCTCACTCTTAGACCTTCCAACAACTCCCAATGCTTCTATAATATCGTCACCAAACTTATTTTCAGCCTTTTTTATTTCACTTTTCCATTCTTTATCTTTACTATCTACTGTGGCTAATAAGACTTTTAAATCACCTGCTAGTGCTATATTATTTTCTCTTTGTCTAATTAAATCTTCTATTCTTTTAGTATTTTCCTCAAACTGATTTGTAGCATATTCTACTAGTCCATATGCTTGTTTATATACTTGCTTTGGAAAATTCTTCTTTTTTGGATATTCTAATAAATATGTTTTTATTGATTCTACCAAATCCTTAAAATATGTATCATCTTCTAGTTGAACTATTTGTTTCTTACTTTTTGGATTAATTAATTTTTGTACTTTATCTATATTTGATAAAATTTTTTCTTCTGTGATTACCATTCTCACGTTTACTATGCCGGACTTAGACACTGTAAACCCCTCCTTTGTGTTAAATCTAATTTACTTCATATCAATTTTATTACAAAATTAATACAAAAGTCAACACTATAGTACAATATTTTTTAAAAAATTTTGTTAGGAAATTTAAGAATTTAAATTTCTCTAACAAAACTGCAATATATACTACTCTTCGTCCTCATTTACAAAATTAAATTCATCTTTAAACTTTTCTTTAAATACTTCAAAAACTTTATTTAATGTTTCTTCACTTTCCACACTAACATATGATTCTTCCTCTTCGTTTTCAGTATCTTCTACTTTTAATATTACTACTTCTCCTGCTTCATCATTTTCTTCTTCATTTTCTTCAGATGCTGGTAAAAGAACAACATATTCTTCTCCTTCATATTCTATTAAGTCTAAAAATTCAAATTTTACTTCATTTCCATCCTCGTCATTTAAAACTATTACATTATCTAACTCCTCATTATTCTCATCCATTGTTATTCTCCTTTCAAAATTTATTATTTAATAATTCTTATTTTATTATTATCATTTTTTATTATCATATACTAAAAAGTATAAAATTGCAATCTTATTTTTTATTTTTATTAATATATATTTCTAAAATATATACTGCTGATATTGTATCCACAATATTCTTTTTTTCTTTTTTATTAATTTCTAAAAAGTTCATTGTTTTATGTGCTGCCACCGTTGTTAGTCTTTCGTCTATTGTTTCTATTTTTATTTTATTAAATTTGCATTTTAATTTATGTATAAATTTATTTGTTATCTCTACCCTGTCTGTAGAAGTTCCATTCATATTATATGGCATTCCAACAACTACTGTATCTACTTCATATTCTTTAAATAATTCTTCCAACCTTTTCAATATTATTTTATCATTTCCATTATGGTGAATTGTTTCTAAGCCTTGAGCAGTTATGCCTAAAGCATCTGTTACTGCAATCCCCAC
This sequence comes from uncultured Clostridia bacterium, assembly GCA_947632535.1. Taxonomy (GTDB): domain Bacteria; phylum Bacillota; class Clostridia; order TANB77; family CAG-508; genus CANRPR01. Next base: position 4,261 of record CANRPR010000036.1, read on the forward strand.
TCTACTGTCACCATAGTCTATTCCTAAGGTTCTCATATTAATCATCTAACCCTATATAATTTTTTACCATTTTTTCTAGCAATTCGTCTCTTTCTATTAACCTTATTAGATTTCTAGCATCTTTATGACTTGTAATATATGTTGGATCACCAGACAAAATATATCCTACAATTTGATTTATTGGATTATATCCTTTCTCCACTAAAGCCTGATATACTGTTTTTAGAATTTCTCTTGCCCTTACATTTTTATCCTTTTCAACAGTAAAACTCATTGTTTTATCCATATCCATAATACTTAATACCCCCATTATATATAATTTATATCATTTTCTTCTTTGTCAGCATTATCTATATACTCTTCCAGTTTTTTAGTTACTGCCTCTAGTGCTGTTCCTTTATAATATGTAGAAATAACAAAGTTTAATTTAGGAGATACATATCTAACTTTATCCTTTTTCTTTCCTGTTTCTGCTATTTGTGCTTCTGGTATTTTTATGTCTTCTATATTTTCTTTCAACTCTTGTATAAATTCAACCACTCCATCTGAATCAACTCCAGAAAATACAATAACAAATTTAGGTCCCATATATCTAACAAATACATAAGTATCTGAAATACTATTTTCTATATATTTACTAACGCGAGTAATAAGTTCATTACCTGTTTCTCTATTATATTCTTTATTAACCTGTTCTATATTTACTATTCTAAACATACATACTGTTGAAGTTGTATATTTATCTATAATATTTTTACCCTCACCATATAAATACTCTTCAGATTTTAGGCCTGTAAATAAGTCTTCTCTAACAGTTTTTTCTACAACATTTTGATAAGCAATAGATTTGTATACTGATATTATATTTTCTTTTATTACTTCTAGTATAGTTGTATCTAGTTTTTCGAAATCATGTGCTTGACCACTTTCGATAATCCAATATCCTATATACACATTATCTATATACAATGGAAAAAACATAGCTGATTTTGCTCTTCCAAACTCCATTGTTTGATAAGGTAATCTTTCTGACGGGTCATTTACTGTTATATATTTAGGATTTGTGGTAGAAATGCTATCTTTAAAAATTTCCTGATTATGCAAACTTCTTAATGTATCCCAATGTTTTTCATCAACATTCGAAGCTTTTATTACATATTCTGCTCCATCAAAAATTACTATAGTAGAATATTTAATTTCATATTTTTCAATTAATATCTCGTTTATTTTCTTTATTTTATCGTCTACTGAATTTGCTTCGCCTATAGCATTCATAAATTCTTGTAATACATTTAAACCAGTTACTTTTTGATTTATATTGTTAAAGGTTTGTATTCTTTTATAAATAATAATATTATAAACCATTAACATTATTATTATAATAACTAGTAATATTAGTAAATACCCCACTTCTTTATCACCTCAGTCTTGCTTTTTTCAAATTAATTATTTGTATCCTGTGAAAATACTTGCCTTGGAACATATTTTTTATCTAGCAATGGATATACTGTGTCTGCTAATTTTTTTAGTTCTGCCATAAAAGGCTTTGGATAACCACTTAAAGAAATTTTGCATTCAACTAGTCCATCTAAATATTTTGAATATACATCTTGGTCAAAAGGTATTGCTAAAGCCTTTAGTTTATCCTTATCAAATAGCTGGATAATTACTGACATTGATGGATCATTATAATATGAAATTCCACCTGTAATTAATTTTGCATTTAGTGATTTTACTCTTAAGACTTTATTTATAATAACTTTAAATTTTTCTTGCTTTAGTATTCCCTTTGCTTTTAATTCTCTCAAAAATCCTGTTAATGGTTGTATTGTTAAAATGTCCATACTTTGTACTAAATAAATTTCTTGAGCTGCTCGGAAATATTCAAGTGGTGTATCAAAATCGCAATCTAGTAAAACTAATGAATAATTTTTTAATAAGTTTGACAATATTGCTTCATAATTTTCTTCTTTTTTCACAGTTGGTAAAGATGTATATACCGTCAAGTTTTTAGTTACTTTAATTCCTTCTGCTACTCCATTAGTCAATTTTTCCATACAACTATATGCTGTACTTCTTAGCTCTTCTTCATTTTTAGTATATATATAATATGAATTTTTATTCTGAGTTGTATCTAATATAGCAATTTTTATTCCCATATCTGAAAATACTTGTGCTAAATTGTTAATTATAAATGATGTTCCATTCTTTGTTGTTCCAACAAATGCAACTAACTTTTTGTCCTTAGTTAATAGATTTTCTATATTAACATTTTGTAGATTTGTAGAGCGTTCTACAATGCTGTTTGCATTTTGATTAAGCAATGAGTCCGATTCAAGAGTTTGAATATTGCTCCAATCATTTGATTCTATAGATTGTGCTTCTTCTGAAGGCATATATTGATTTCTTTCATCGTTATCACCTAATCCTGGTAACATCATTTCATCTTTAAATTCACTATCTAAACTGCTTTCAAATCCTGGCAATACACCTATCGAATCTTCTTCTTGATTTAGATTATCATTTTTCAATACATCTTCAGTCGTAATTGGTTCTTCCAATACCTTTCTAGGTCTACCTCTTTTTCTTTTTGGCTGTTCTGGTATATCTTCTTTTGGAGTAGTATCAATTTTTCTAGGTCTACCTCTTTTTCTTTTTGGCTGTTCGACTATATTCTCATTTATACTTGTTTGTTCAAAATCTTGCATATCAACATTAACAGTTTGCTTTTGGTCAACACTTTCTGTAATATCTTCCATTGGTAAAAACGTATCTTCTTCCTCTTCTTGAACATTATTTTGTGATAATGGTTCAATTTCTTGCTTTCTGCTTACTTTTTTTACTTGTGAAGTATTAACAGCCGAAGGTACAACAACTTGTTTTATTGCTTTATCCTTATTCAATTGATTTTCAATAAAATTAATTTTTAATTTTTCTTTATTTTCTTGTTTTTGTATGCTTTTTGCCGAATCTTGACCTGATGTTCCTGTAAAAGCTGCTAGCGATTGATATTTAGGTGATTTTACTTCTAGAACTGCTTTTACATTTAAAGGCAAAAATTTTATTATTAGTTTTAATTGAGAATCGGTATATTGAGAAGCAATATTATTGAAACTATTTACATATGCTTCTTCATCTTTTCCTAACTTCTTATAATGCATTAATATGTTTTGAATTTCTACCTCGCTTACACTATCTTCACTTTCAGATTGGTAATTAACTTCATCTGATTCAATTTTATAGTAAATTTTTGCTTCTTTTTTACTACGTGGCTTTTTTATTAACTGGCACACTTGATCTATGCTTCTATCTGCTCCTAATATAGCATTATATACACCTATTCCAAATAGCTTAACTAATAATTGCTCTGATTTAGCTCTTCTATCTGAGCATATTAATATAATTGGTATATCTTCATTATCACTATTTGAAGCTTCATCACTAATATTATCCAACTTTTCAAACAAGAATTTATCTATAGCATCATAGTCATTATTGGCAAATGGCTCTAAATCCTCGCTTATTACAATTCTATCATAGCTTTTATCTCTTTGGATTTCTTTTAAAATTGCATTAAAATAATACACATTTTTGTGTAAAATAATTTCTTTACACTCTTCCCTATATTTTTTTATTATTGCTTCAGATATATTTTCATTACTAACAGCAAATAGAACTTTCATTTGTTAACTCCTCCAACCTTTTACAACTATTGCAAATATTAACGGTAATACTTGACATATTACAAAAATAGTTACAAAACTTATTATTAAAAATAAACCTCTATCATGTACATCCATCTTTCTTATTCCTATTACATATTGCCAGATAGCTCCAACAGCTATTCCTATAAAACATAGAGGTATACTATATACTCTAACTTTACTTAATATGTATGCTGTTAATCCATATGTTTCATTTCCATATGCTTCTTGGAAATCTTTTAATTCATTTTTTGTTTTTTCTTTTATTTCAATAATTTGGCTTGTTGTTTTTTCATCTAATACATTGCTACTTGATGCTTCTACCGAACCCATAAACGCAATTCCACATATAACAAACATAGATAATACTGAAATTAATATTTTTTTCATTGCGTTAACTCCTTCCCATTATTAGTTCTTCCATTTTTAGTCCTTTATATCATACAATATAATTGATAAAATATCAAGAGAAAATATTAAAATGTTAAATATTTTTCCATTTCTGGTTCTTCTATTGGCTTTGAATAATAATATCCTTGAATCATATCACAATCCAATGTTTTAATGAAATCAGCTTGCTCTTTTGTTTCAACACCTTCTACTACAATTTCTGTTCCTAACTTTTTAGCAATTAGAACCATATAATTTATCATGTTTTGATCACTATTTAAATCTGCTTTATCCACAAATATTTTATCTATTTTTATAACATCAATTGGCAATTCTTGTAACATCGCAAGTGATGAGTATCCTGTTCCAAAGTCATCTAATGAAATACTAAAACCATATGACTTAATTTTATTTACTATTTTCAATAGATCTATGTTTTTATCAATAGTAGCACTTTCTGTTATTTCTAATTCTATATTTTTTCTATCTACCTTATACATATCTGCTATTTTCACATATTTTTCTATAAAGTTTTCGTTTACAAAATGCTCTTTTGATACATTAACTGACACTCTTAAATTTGCATTAAATTTTTCTTTCCAATATGCTAAATCCTTGCAAACTTGTTCAAAAATATACATATCTAGTTTCAATATAAATTTATTCTTTTCAAATAGCGGAATAAAATCATTTGGCATTATCAACTTACCATCTTTATACCATCTTACCAGTGATTCTGCTCCTAATACTTTTTCGTTTTTAGTAGAAAACTTAGGTTGATATACCACTTTAAATTCCTTATTCTTTATAGCTTTTTCCATAGAAGCTTCTATATTTTCTTCTTTTATTAATAAATCTTCCAAGTTTTTATCAAACATATAATAGTAGCTACCATATGTTCCTTTAATTTGCTGGCGAGCAATATAAGCTTTGTCTAACATTTTGTTAATATCTGTATCTGATTTTTTTATTTTATATACACCTATTGAGACATTTAAGTGTAGCATTATATTATCTATATTAATTGAAGTTGCAGTATTATGTATTTTTTCTACTATTTGCTTTATGTTTTTATCATATGCCAAAGCAATTGCAAAAACATCACTATACATTCTACATACAATAGTGCTTTTTGGCATCTCTTGTTCTATTTTCTCTCCAAAAGTACTTAAAATGTTATTGCAAAACTCATATCCGTATAAACTATTTAGAGCTTTGAACTTATTAATGTCAATTATTATTATATATTTATTTCCTTCTAAAGAATCTAAATATTGCTTACTATATTCTTTAAAATAGTTCTCATTTCCAAGTAAAGTAACTGAATCTACATATGCAATTTTATATAGTTTTCTACTCTTCATTTGATTTGATAAATCAATATAAACGCAAATACTAACAATAACAAGATTAATAAATATACCAACACATAATGTTATAGTAATGAATTGATTCAATTCATTAGCCATTGCACTAGCTGGTACTATACTAATAACATACCAATCATTTATACCAACATTTTCGTAATGTGCAAAATATGTGTCACCTTTCAATGTTATATCAAAAGTTCCTATATTTTTATTTTTAATATTTTCTTTCATATCATTAATAGTAATTAATTTTTTATCATCTGTTACATCATATTTATCAACTATATAATCATATAAATTAATGTTAGTTTTCTGTACCGCATTAAATGAGTCTATTAATATCGTCCCATCATTGTTAATTAAATATGTTCCACCTAGACCGTTATATAATCTTCTAAGCAAAATCTCCTTATAATCTTTTGTATCAACTGCAGCAAATAATACTCTCTCTTGTCCATTCAAATAAAATGCTTTAGCATATATATTTACCTGATCATTTGAAATTATACTTTTCCTATTTTCTGATAAATATACCTCGTCGAAATTAAAAAACTCGTCTGTAACAGGATAGTCTGTTACTTTATACCCATCGCTAGTGATGCCATTTCCATTTCTATCTAAAATAGCTAATCTTGTTAAGTGATAATCTGATAACTCATTTGCAAAATTGTCGAAAATCTCATATTCTGTTGTACAATATCCTTTATTTATAGAATCAACAACTGTTTCAACAAACTTCTCATGTTCTTGTATAGAAAGATTTAGTTGTGTAGCTGTTTGCTTACTAAGCTCTGCAATTGTTTTATATATATTTTTATAAGTTATGGTTTTAATATATTTAAATCCAAAAAATGATAAAATAAAAATGATAATTATTATTGGTAAAGTCCATTTTAAATTTAATTTGTATTTTTTTAAGTTTATATAATTATACTTCTCTTTCATTTTATTTTATAATCTGTATAAGATTATATCCTCCTTGCAATCTCAATTATAATAGTTACATGGATTATGGCCATATAACCACATTTGTTTTTATCATACATTAAATATTATTTTTTATCAATAGAAAATGAAATTTTTAAATATAGTTTTTTGCAAAAAAAAGAAACCCCATCAGCCTATATCGTTTGACGTATAGACAAATGAAGTTTCTTTTTTCGGACTAGATTCAAACCACTACTAACAATGCGCTAACAGCAACAATAAAAATTGAGGTAGCTACTTTCTGTTTATTGCTTACTATCTCCATGCCCAGAATAAATGAAAACATACCACATGCAGCCAATGCACATACTATCCTTGCATTTTTCCAAGTATTACACATAAGCAAAATAGCAGCAATAAGAAGTGTCAAGATTCCTATAACCCTACATGTTATAAGAGTATACCGCTTGTTCTCGTCCATTTTGTTCCTCCTTTAAATTCTTTTTTAAAATTACATTTTACCTAAAAGATAGAGGTAATCCCTCTCACCAATTATTGTGATTGGGTAGATAATACAGGATATTCCCCGCATTGTCTCATATATTATATCTCGTTTTACATAAAATTTCAAGTTTTTTATTACCATATTATTCAATTTTTGATTACTATGATAATTGGTATGGTTTAAAATCAAAATTAAAACCAATGAATTTGTGAAATTTCATATTTAAGAAGTTATCAATATCTTTATTTGCAATAGCAGAAATATCTTTTATTCTACAAACTTTATTATCAAAACTAACCAAAGGGTTAATATATCTTTTTTTACCTTTTACACTAGTACAATAAATTTCATTATTAGGCAAATCACTTTTATAAACTGAATTTCTTGTAACAGTTTGAAATTTCTCAAATGCATCTCTGATATAAGTATCTTCACAATTTTTAATTAACTGTATTATATCTCGTTCTGAAAATTTATATAAATCATCAACTGTAATATATCCTTTTATATTCATTGACTTTACAATATCAGCAATAAACTGCATACAAAGTCTATCCTCATCTTCAATCCAACGAGGCCATAATTTTGAAATGTCATGTATAAAATTTTCACATAGTTTCATATCTTTAAATGCTAACTCATTTATATTGTCTTCATTTTTTAATATTGTTATGTTATTGTAATACTCTTCTATGTTTTCAAGTTCAAATACTCTTATTTGATAAAGTCCCCCTGATAATGTATATTCAAATCTATCAGCACTCAATCTTGGAATATCATTATCTGCAATTGGATAGATATGATAATCTGATACTTCTTCTACTTTTATACCATCTCTATTCAATAAATTCATTATCTCTTTTGAATTTCTAATTATTTGCTCTGTTCGCTCTTCTGTTGATTCTTGACACTCTGAATCTTTATTCATAAAGTCAATACAATGTTTAAATGTTGGAGTAGCAATATCATGGAATAATCCTGCAATTGTTTGTTTTTTATCACGTGTAAAGTTCCATATAATTAGTGCTACTGCAACACTATGAGTAAGCGAAGAATAGAAATACTTATCATTATATACATTGGTATATATTGTACCGCAAGACATTCCTATTCCATCAAGTCTCAGCATTTCTGGGGTAAAAATATATTCTAACAACCAATTTGGAAATTCTGGTGATAATATTTTTAAATAATTTCTTATTTCTTCATTTAAATTTTTAAAATATTCATTCATATTTTTTCACTCTCTTATTATAAAATTGGATCATTTGTATATTTTGAATTTTGCAATTGTTTTTGTTGTGTAATAATTTCTTTTTCTACTTTATCTTCTAGCTTTGTATCATTTATTTCTGTCATTGCTTCTTGTCCTAATTCTTGACCTGTTTTATTTTTCTTCTTATCAATTTTAAATGCACCAACAACATATAATCGTTCACCTGTCGTAGTATTTCTTTTACCCTCAACAAATTCATAATTTTCAAATTTTTTAATTGTTTCATTGTTTGTAAACTCTAGGAATTCTTCATTACTTAAAGTTCCCACAAAAGGATAATATGCCTTAACAGCACCTTCTTTACTATAATTTACTACAGGGCAACTATAGTCTAAAACTGCATAATCATTTTTTCTTTTAACAATATTAAAACAATGCCCTTCCTGATGGTCTCCTAAGTCCATGCATCCTATGCAATAATAGCTTTCTGTACCAAATAAACTCAATATTTGTTGAGCTAATGCACTTCTTTCTGTGCATTGTGCTGCATCTTTATGCTTTAAATCCCCCAACTTATTATTTTCAATTGCAGCAAAAAAATCCTCATCTGTTGTAGTTGTATTCCAAGCATTGTCATTAAATATTTGTTCCCTATCGTTCTTACCTGACATTCCAAAATATGAATTAATAAAATATTCTAAATTGTGTATTAAAGCAGCTTTTGAATTAATATTATGTTGCTTTATAAAATGAGCAAATTCATACATATAATCCGTTGTTTGCATACTATAATCTTCTATTCCCAAACTTAAATATTTAATTCTCGTATTAAGTGGAATAAATCCTTTAAATAAATTATTTGATTTTCCATAATTTAAAAAGCCTAGTTTTTCTACTTTATTACTATTAGAGTTTGCTTTTTCTATTGCCTGTTGTATAATAATATCTAATTCTTCTTCGTTACAGTCCAATACTTTTTGTAATAAATCCATATATTTCTCCTATTTTTAAGTAATTTTAATAAGACTATGACTATTGAATAAAAATTTCACTTTTTTCTTTTTATCTTTGTAGAATATTCGAAAGAATACTACCGTTTCTATAATCAGCTGTACAATAAAAATCTACCATTTCATCTCTATTTAATGTTTCATTGATATTGTTACTATAATGATAAAGCTCCTCATCTTGATTTGGTTGATTAACAAAAATTGCTTTTCCGCCGTTATTATGTACAAACTTCATTGCAGGTAAATCAGTAGGACCATCACCTATAAAATATACATTTGTACAATCATTACCCTGTCTATTATTATTTTTTAATATATCACAAATTGCTAATATCTTTTTATCATCTGTCATAGCTTCACCAATTCCAGAAATTAGTCCTTTTTCATTATGTTTTACAGGAGTACCATAAATACCAGCAAAATACTTTGCTATTTTAAGATTTTCCAAAAATTCTTTTAATCCACTAGAAACTATATAATTTTTGGCAGATGATTTTTCAATAAAATCATTTGCACCTAGATTATATTTAATGTATTTTTCACCTTTCATTAGTTCTTCATATGTAATAGCTTGATTATTGTTAACAAGTAAGTCATTAAAAAAAGCAAAAAATGTTTCAAGATAACTTCCAACATGTCCATTTCTATATTCAGAAAGTGCCTTTTCTAAATTTTCATTTCTTTCTGTTCCATTATATCCAAATTTTTCGACCCAAACTCCAAACTTTGGCCATGTTTCAGTAGTTAATGTTCCATCAAAATCAAAAATATTTATTGGTTCCATCTTCATTAAATTTATTCTCCAATCATTCTTTCATCATATTTATATTTAAGTCTGAACTTTTGATAGTGTCATAAATTTCGATTAATAATTTTTATTTACCAACCATATTCACTATATTTAATATTATTTTTATAATTTCGTATTGCTATAATTCTATCATCAACAATATTAGAAGGTAAGTCATTTATATTAATCCATTTTAATTCTTCATTTTTCTGAGGCTCATTAATAATTGGTTCACCAGTCCATTTATTTGCCTTAAAATATCCATTGTAATAAATACGCCCATTTGAATTCTTATGTATCATGCAAACAAATTCTAAATTTTCTTCTTTTATATCTATATTAAGTTCTTCTTTTGCTTCTCTACACATTGCATGTTTCATTGATTCATTTGCATCAACATGTCCTGAAGCAGACAAATCATAAAAGCCATCACAATATCCTGTATTTTTTCTTTTTTGAAACAAAATTTCTTCGTTATTTTCTTTTTCTCTTGTTAACAATAGTATTACTGCCGAAAAACTTTTAAATCTTTCACTCATTATTAATTCTCCTTACAAATTTTCTATATATTCAATTAATTTACTCATATTTATATCTCTTTACTTTTTTATTATATCTTTTATTATCTCTCCTGCTATAATTAGACCCGCTACTGATGGAACAAACGATATGCTTCCTGGTACTTGATTTCTAATTGTACATTTTCTCTTTGTTTCAGGAGGGCATATACATCCTGTTTTACAGCTATTGTTTTCTGTTTCATTTGGAATAAGTGGTTCTTCTTTTGAATAAACTACTTTTAATTCTTTAATTCCTCTTGCTCTTAATTCTTTTCTCATAA
>CANRPR010000037.1 GCA_947632535.1 uncultured Clostridia bacterium
ATGGTGGTCGCTATAGGGCTCGAACCTATGACCCCCTGCTTGTAAGGCAGATGCTCTCCCAGCTGAGCTAAGCGACCTCATTCTTTCGACATGTTCTAGTATACTAAATTTTAAATCTCATGTCAATACTTTTTTTACATTTTTTTATTTTTTTTATTGCTTTAATTTTCTGAATTCATATTTTTTTATTTTCTAAAATTTGTTGACAAATATTTAATTGCAGAAACAAATTCTAATCTTCCAATCATGGAATTTTTCAAATTTATCTCTGCAATTAATACTCTTTATAAACTAATTTCTTCGTCTTCTACTTCTTTATCATCTTTCACATCTTTTACTTTTGATACTACTTCTACCTTATTTGAATTTTCCTTTTGTCCTACCTCAATATCATTTAACATTTCCTGTGCTCTTTTCTTTTTTACTTCAGCTACTATTTTTTCTGCTTGTATTGGCTTTGATAATTCCTTGGCAACTTCTCTGTAGTTTTCAATTTCTTCCTTACCATGCCTTGCCATACTAACATAGTCACTTTCAGTATATTCCTTATCTTCAAGAACTGCATCAGAATTTGCCATTTCCTTCAACATTTCCCATAGTGCTACTATTGGTGTAAATATTGTAAATCTATCTTCTTTATTTAATTCTTTTTCAGCATTAATGCTTTTCATATTATACCTCACTTTTATTAATTATAAAACTATACATTATTATATTAACATAAAAGTTAGAAAAAATCAAGTTTTTTCTAACTTTTTCAGGTCAATTTTATAAATCTAGATACTTTATACAATAAAATAATATGTTTTTTACTGCCATATATTCCTTTTTAATTCATATAATCACGCAATTTTTTACTCCTGCTTGGATGTCTTAACTTTCTTAGTGCTTTTGCTTCAATTTGTCTTATTCTTTCTCTTGTAACATCAAATTGTTTTCCTACTTCTTCTAGAGTCCTTGCTTTTCCATCGTCTAATCCAAATCTCAATCTCAAAACTTTTGCTTCTCTTGGAGTTAATGTTCCCATAACTTCATTTAATTGCTCTTTTAATAATGTGTATGCTGCTGCATCATGTGGAGCAGGACTATCGTCATCTTGTATAAAATCACCTAAGTGACTATCGTCTTCCTCTCCTATTGGAGTTTCAAGCGATACTGGATCTTGTGCAATTTTTTGTATTTCCATTACTTTATCAATCGGCATTTCTAATTCTTCTGACAATTCCTCTGGCGTTGGCTCTCTTCCTAATTTTTGTAATAAGTGTCTTGATGTACGAATTAATTTATTTATTGTTTCTACCATATGAACTGGTATTCTTATTGTTCTTGCTTGATCTGCAATAGCTCTCGTAATAGCTTGTCTTATCCACCAAGTTGCATAAGTACTAAATTTAAAGCCCTTCGTATAGTCAAACTTCTCTACAGCCTTTATTAGTCCCATATTTCCTTCTTGTATCAAGTCTAAAAATAGCATTCCTCTTCCAACATATTTTTTTGCTATACTTACCACAAGTCTTAAGTTTGCTTCTGCTAGTCTTTGTTTTGCTTCTTCGTCTCCCTCTATTATTTTTTGTGCAATCTCTAATTCTTCTTCATATGTTAATAATGGAATCCTTCCTATTTCCCTCAAATACATTCTTACTGGATCGTCAGTATTTACTCCTTCTAGAACATTTAAATTTTCTAAGTCTTCTACTTTAATATCCTCTACTTCTTTTAAATCTTCATAATCAGGCTCTTCATCTTCTATATCATCCTTAATAATATCTCCAAGTTCTTCGAATGCATCAAAAACTTTATCCATCTGATCAGGGTTTACTTTTTCTAACTCAGTTGCTAATTCAGCATAAGTAATATTTCCCTTTTCTTTTGCTTTTTTTAGAATTTCATTTACTTTTTCTTTTACTTGCTCATCTGTTTTTATTTCGTCATTTGGTTCTTCTAAATCTGTTTTATTTAATGTCATGGTCTTCAATTTTAAAGTTTTCTTTACTTTCTTTGTTTCGTTTTGACTTGTCTCTTTTTCTTCATTTACTTTTGATTCTACTTCTTTTTTAGATTTAGCCATCAAATATAACCTCCTATTTCATTCTCGCCAATTTTATAATTAATTCATTTAGCCTTTCTTCTAACTTTATTTGTTCTTCTTGTCCTATTTCTTTATTTTCTATTTGCCTTAATATATCATTCTTTTCTTCTATTAACCTTTCTTTTTCGTAAATACTAACCATGTCCTCTATAGCTCTTTTTACATCAGTTATTTGAAAATCGTATGCCATAATATATGTTATATGGTTTACTAATTCTTCGTCTTCAAATTGATTTAATATATTATTACTATTTCCTTTTTCTAGTTGTTCATACAAAACTTTCGCAATTTTTTTATTTTTTTCGTCTTTAAAAGCTTCAAGTGATATTTTTTGCTTAATTGGTTCATATGCCTCGTTAGGATAATTTATTAGTAATGATATTATCATGTTTTCTCTTTTTATTACTGTTTCACTAATTTTATCTTTGTTTTTGCTTGTATCTTTATTCTTTTTTAGTAATGGCTTTTGCAAATTTTTAGAACTTTGATTATTCGCATACATTAATTTATTAGACTGAGCATATATTGCTTCTTTTGATATTCCATATTCTTTTGAAATATTATCAATATATACTTCGCGTTCAACAACATTTTCTACTTTTGATAAGATTTTTATTATTTCATTTAAGAACTTTATTTTATCCCCAGAAGTTTCTATTTTCATACTATTTTTTAGCAACTTAATTTTAAATTCTACTAATGAAATAGCCTCGTCAATTCTTTTTTGTAGCCTTCCGCTTCCATATTTTAATATATATTCGTCTGGATCCTTTGCTTCTCCATCTAATTGCAATATTCTTATATCACAACCTAAATTTTGCAATATTTCCATTCCTCTTATTGTAGCTGCTTGTCCTGCGCCATCTGCATCATATCCAATTATTACTTGAGAAGCATATTTTCTTAATAATCTGCCTTGTTGTTCTGTAAGTGCTGTTCCTAATGATGCCACAACATTATTAATTCCTCTTTGATGTAAAGATATTGCATCCATATATCCTTCTACTATTAGTATTTTATCCTTCATGCTTTTTTTAGCTATATTTAACGCAAATAGTTCTCTTCTTTTACTATATACTACATTTTCTGGTGAATTAATGTATTTTGGTTTACTATCGTCTAAAACTCGACCTCCAAATCCAATGAATCTGTCTTGAATATCTCTAATTGGTATCATTAACCTATTTTTGTATCTATCATAGAATTTTCCGTTTTGTGTTTTAGCTACTAACCCAGATTCTAGTATTTCTTCGTTTTTAAATCCTTTTGACTGCAAGTACTTATACAACTCGTCATAATTACCAGCATATCCTATTAAAAATGTTTTTAGTGTATTATTATCCATTTTTCTTTTTTTTACATAGTCCTGTGCTGCTTTTGCAGTTGGCTTATATAAATTTTCATGATAATATTCTGCTGTGATTCGGTTTATTTCATATACTTTTTCTTTTAACCTTATTTTGCTATTATCTTGCTCTCCCTCTAAAGCTGGTAAGGTTATTCCTGCCCTTGATGCAAGTAATTCTAGCGTTGGTATAAAGTCTAAATTTTCTATTTGCCTAACAAATTTTATTACATCGCCACCAATACCACATCCAAAGCAATGAAAAAATTGCCTATCTGGTAACACAAAAAAAGATGGGGATTTCTCTCCATGAAATGGACACAAGCCTTGGAAGTTTCTGCCACTTCGTTTCAATACTACATATTGTGAAATTACATCAACTATGTCATTGCTATTCCTGATTTCTTCGATTATTTCATCATTATATCTAGCCATCCCAACTTCCTTTCTAATATTATTCTATTCGACAGATATTTCCTAAATCCTTCTTTTAGATTAACATAAGAATATTTTCTATAAACAATACCTAATTATTGCGCATAATAAAAAAGAGAATTATTATTCTCTTTTTTATTATTCCTATAAATTATCTGATGTTCCTGTTTCTTCATATGGTATAAATTTATTTACGATATTTTGTACTGGTTCTATATTGTCAAGTTCAAATGCTTTAAATGAAGAATTTATTTTGTTTTCCACAATTCCTTCAATTTCTTCTTGTGGCATATTTTCAGCTAAAACTAATTCACTAATTAGTATTTGTTTTGCATTAGATAACATTTTCTTTTCTCCTGTTGAAAGTCCTTTTTCTTTTTGTTTAAAGCTTAGCGTTCTTACAACATCTGCTACTTCATAGATATCTCCACTTTTAATTTTGTCCATGTTATCACGATATCTTTTATTCCAATTTAAATTCATGTCTGCTTTTTCTTCTTGTAAAACTTCAAATACCTTTTCTACTTTTGATTTATCTATTATATTTCTAACTCCTACTTCTTCGGCTTTCTTAGTAGGAACCATAACCTTAACTTCGCCTGGCATTTTTAATATGTAGTAGGTTTGCTTTTCTCCTAATATATCCTTTTCTTCAATTGCATCTATTATTCCTGCCCCGTGCATTGGGTAAACTATGTGATCACCTACATTAAACATTATATTGCCTCCTTCTTGTAGAAATTTATAGCAATAAAAAGAGCACTAATAAAAATTAGTTCTTCTTCTGTTCTTTCTACTCTTTAATTATACTACAAAAAATACCAAAAGTCAAAAACTTTTTGGTATTTTTTTCTTATTTTTTATTTGTTGGTAGAACCAAAACCGCCAATTCTAGTTCCTTCCGCCGCATCATCATCTACAATAAAATATTTATGAAAAATTGCTTGACCTATTGCTTCTCCTTTTTTTATTGTAATATCTTCTTCCTTAATATTATAAAATGCAAACATTATATGTCCATCGTTATCTGGGTTTTCATAGTAATCCTTATCAATTATTCCTACGCTATTGGCTAAAATTAATCCTTTTTTCTTTGGATTAGAACTTCTATTGCAAAGCATTAGATATTCGTCATCTGCCATATATGCTTTTAGTCCTGTTTTTACAAGTGTTGGTGCCATTCCTTTTTTAAAGCTTGGAATTACTATATCTTCTGCAGCTTCTATATCATATCCTGCTGAATATTTTGTTTTACGAATTGGTAGATTAATTTCTTTATCTTCAAATCCCTTTGCTACTTCAAATCCTCTAACTTTTTCCATTTTTAATACATTCCTTCCATTCCTGTTGGCATTGCTTCGTGTGCTCCGCCACAGCCACATTTTTCTTCTTTTTTATCTGTTACTATACTTTCTGTTGTAAGTACCATAGAAGCTATACTTTCTGCATTTTGTAAAGCACTTCTTGTTACTTTTGTTGGATCAACAATTCCTACTTTTTTCATGTCTACATATTGTTCATTTGCAGCATCAAATCCAAATCCTGCATCACTATTTTTTACTTTTTCTAATATAATAGCAGGTTCTAATCCAGCATTAATTGCTATTTGTTTTATTGGTTCTTCTAATGCTTGTAAAATTATTTTTGCTCCTAGTTTTTCGTCTTCTTTTAAATCTTTTACTAGTTCTTCTACTTTTTTACTAATATTAACATATGCTGTTCCACCACCTGCAACAATTCCTTCTTCTACTGCTGCTTTAGTTGCAGATAATGCATCTTCTATTCTTAATTTCTTTTCTTTCATTTCAACTTCTGTTGCTGCACCAACTTGAATTACTGCAACACCACCTGCAAGTTTAGCTAATCTTTCTTGTAATTTTTCTTTATCATATTCACTTTGTGTTTCTGCAAGTTGAGCTCTTATTTGTTTTACTCTTTCAGCAATTGCTTGTTTATCTCCCATACCATCAACAATTATTGTATTTTCCTTTTGTACTTTAACTTGTTTTGCTCTACCTAATTGATCTATAGTTGTATCTTTTAATTCTAGTCCTAAATCTGATGTTATTACTTCTCCTCCTGTTAGAATAGCTATATCTTGTAGCATTTCTTTTCTTCTATCGCCATATCCAGGTGCTTTTACAGCTACTATATTTAAGACACCTCTTAATTTATTCAAAATTAAAGTAGATAATGCTTCTCCTTCTATATCGTCACAAATTATAACAAGCTTTCCTGATTGTTGCATCAAACTTTCTAGTAATGGCAACACTTCTTGAATATTGCTTATTTTTTTATCTGTAATTAATATATATGGATTTTCCATTACAGCTTCCATTTTTTCTGTATCTGTTACCATGTATGGAGATACATATCCTTTATCAAACTGCATTCCTTCAACAACATCAACATATGTGTTTGAAGTTTTAGATTCTTCTATTGTAATAACTCCATCTTTTGATACTTTTTCCATTGCATCTGCTATTAATGTACCTATTTCATTATTATTGGCAGATATTGTAGCAACTCTTGCAATATCTTCTTTTCCGCTAATTGGTGAACTAATCTTTTTTAGTTCTTTTACTGCTACTTCAACTGCTTTATCCATTCCTCTTTTAATTGCCATTGGATCACCACCGGCAGCAACATTTTTTACTCCTTCTTTTATCATTTTTTGTGCAAGAACTGTAGCTGTTGTAGTTCCATCACCTGCAACATCATTAGTTTTTGTAGAAACTTCTTTTACTAATCTTGCTCCCATATTTTCATATGGATCTGATAATTCTATTTCTTTTGCTATTGTTACACCATCATTTGTAATTAAAGGGGCTCCAAAGCTCTTATCTAATACAACATTTCTTCCTTTTGGACCTAATGTTACTTTAACAGTATCTGCTAATTGATTAATACCATCTAATAATTTTTTTCTAGCTTCCTCACCATGTTTAATTTCCTTTGCCATTTTTAATCACATTCCTTGTATAAATATATTTAGGTTTTTATAAAGGTTCTACCCATAAACCTTTAAATTTGGTTATTCTTGATATTTTCATAATATTATTTATTATTCCACTATTGCAAGAATATCACTTTGTCTTAAAATAATATAATCTTCACCTTCATATTTTACTTCTGTTCCAGCATATTTGCTTACTACTACTTTATCATTCTTTTTTACTTCCATTTTTACTGGTTTTCCATCTACATCTATTCCTGGTCCCACTTCTATTACTTGTGCTATTTGTGGTTTTTCTTTTGCAGTTGAGGTTAGTATAATTCCACTTTTTGTTGTTTCCTCACTTTCAATCATTTTAATTACTACTCTGTCACCTAATGGTTTTAACATTAAAATTACCTCCTTTAATTTAATTAGCTTTTTAATAATACTTTTCCAAATATTATAATATGCTTTTTAAAAATAAATTAGCAGTCTTTTTGTCTGACTGCTAATAATTTATACCCATTTATATTAAATGTCAATATATATTTTGCATTTTTCACAATTTTTTCACATTTGTCCAAAAAAGAACCGTCCCCAATTGGTCATTTTCTAAGTTCTGCACTTAGCTCTTTTTCTAGATTTTGGATTATCTGATCCATTACAACATTTACTTCTTCATCATTTAAAGTTCTTTCTTTTACTCTAAATGTTAGTGCATATGCTACACTTTTTTTATTCTTTCCGATTTTTTCATCTCTATATACATCGAATAGTTCTAAGCTTTCTAATATTTTCTTTGCAGTTTTTTGTATTATTCTTTCTATTTGTGCTACTTCAATATCTTCTGCTACTATAACTGCAATGTCTCGTGTTGATGCTGGAAATTTAGGTATTTCTGTATATTTTTTAGTACTTTTAGCATACTTAACAATTTTATCAATATTTATTTGTGCTATGACTACTTTTTGCAATATGCCATAGTTTTCTATTATCATTGGATGTGCCTCTCCAAAAGTTGCAATTACATCTGTTCCAATATTCACATTTGCTGTTCTACCCGGATGGAATGATAGTTTTTGCTCTTCTCTACGAATGTCATATCTGCTTACACCTGATAATTCTAATACATTTTCAACTATCCCCTTTATGATGTAGAAGTCTGCATCTTCTCCATATATTCCAATTGTTAATATTGTTTCTTCTTGTGGAACATTACCTTTTTGTATTTCTTCATTTTTGTTTATATATATTCTTGATATATCAAATAGGCCTACATCTTTATTCTTTTTAGCATTGTTAAATGATAATGTTTGCATCATACTTGGTATAGTAGATGTTCTCATAATTGTATAATCTTCGCTAAGTGGATTTTTTATTCTTATGGTTTCTTGTGTTATTTCTATTCCTGCTTTTTGTAAATCACTTTCTGATAAGAAACCATATGTACATATTTGAGATAATCCTTTAGCTATTAAAAGTTGTTTTAAATCATCTTCTATTTTTTGCTTTTTTGTTTTTACTCCTAAAGTTGTGTCTGCTTTAATTAATGTTGTTGGTAACTTGTCATAACCATAAAACCTCAAAACTTCCTCTGCTAAATCTGCTACATGTTCTATATCTGTTCTAAAGTATGGTGGTATTACATACTTTTCACCATTTTCTTCTTTTATTGTCATTTCTAATTTCTCTAATATTGCAATCATTTCTTGCTCTGAAACATCTAAGCCTATTAATTTGTTTATTCTATTAACATCTAGTTTAACTTTTGGTGTTTGTTGCTTTGTTGGATAAACATCTACCTTTCCCTTTACCTCTTCACCTGCACCAATTTCCACTACTAATTGCACTGCTCTATTTACTGCTCTTATTGCATTTTCTGGAGACAATCCTTTCTCATATCTTGAAGATGCCTCAGTTCTCAATCCTACTTTTTTAGCTGTTTTTCTAACATTTCCACCATTAAATACTGCAGATTCAAATACTACTGTTTGTGTATTATCTTCAATTTCTGAATTCAATCCTCCCATAACACCAGCAATTGCTACTGGTTTTTCTTGGTCGCTAATCACTAACATTGTTTCGTCCAATTGTCTTTCTTGCTCATCTAATGTAGTAATTTTCTCACCATTTTTTGCTCTTCTTACAATAATATGTTTTCCAGAAATAGAATTAATATCAAATGCATGCATTGGTTGCCCCATTTCTAGCATTACATAATTAGTTATATCAACAATGTTATTAATACTTCTAACTCCACATGCAGCCAACCTCTTTTTCATCCACTTTGGTGATGGACCAATTTTTACATTTTTCACCATTCTTGCAATATATCTATAACACAAATCTGGTGCTTCTATATCCACTCTTAGTCCATCTAATTCTTTCTTATCTTCTACAGCTTCTTTTTCAATATCTTTATGTGGATTTTTAAAAGATACATTCAAAGACACAGCTGTTTCTCTTCCCAATCCTTCTATTGACAAGCAGTCTGGTCTATTAGGTGTAATTTCAAAATCTATCACTTGCTCCTTTAAATCCAAAACCTCAACTATATCTTTTCCTAAATTCTTCTCCATTTCTGCTGACAAAATCATTATTCCATGTTCTATTTGTTCTGGATAATCCGCTAAGTTCAAGCCCAATTCTCCAACAGAACACATCATTCCACATGAATCTACTCCACGCAATTTACCTGTCTTTATTTTCACTCCTCCTGGTAACTCTGCTCCATCCTTAGCTATTGGTACTATATCTCCAACCTTTATATTATTCGCACCAGTAACAATTTGTAATATCTCATCCTTTACATCAACCTTTGTCACCACTAACTTATCAGCATCAGGATGCTTCTGTATTTCTAATATTTTACCAACAACAACATTTTTAATATCTTCTCCTGTCACATCTATCGTTTCAACCTTAGAACCAGTCATTGTCAAAATATCTCCTAATTCCTTTGCATTAACATCAATATCTGCATAGTCTTTTAACCATTCTACACTAGCCTTCATTTTTTACCTCCTAAATGTCCCAATTGGGGACGGTTCTTTTTTGGACATTTTGTCCAATTAGGGACGCTTCTCCCAAAATATATTTATTATTAAAATTGCTTCAAAAATCTAACATCATTTTCATATAATAAACGCATATCCTCTATTCCATATTTTGCCATTGCAATTCTTTCTACACCAAATCCAAAAGCAAATCCAGAATATTCCTTAGGATCTATTCCACAGTTTGTTAACACATTTGGATGTACCATTCCACAGCCTAATAATTCTATCCATCCTTCATTTTTGCATACTCTACACCCTTTTCCACCACATACGAAGCAAGATACATCCGCTTCTGCCGAAGGTTCTGTAAATGGAAAATGATGTGGTCTAAATCTGATTTTAGTGTCTTTTCCCAAGCAGTTTTTAACAAACATTTCTAGAGTACCTTTTAAATCTGCCATTGAAATGTCTCTATCTACTACAAGTCCTTCTATTTGATGAAACACTGGTGAGTGTGTTGCATCTACAGCATCTGAACGATATACTGCACCTGGGCATATAATTTTTATTGGTGGTTTTTGATTTTCCATAACTCTTGCTTGTACTGGAGATGTTTGTGTTCTTAATATTACATCTTCTGTGATGTAAAAAGTATCTTGCAAATCCCTTGCTGGATGGTCTTGGGGTGTATTAAGTTGGTCAAAGTTATAATAACTTGTTTCAACTTCTGGACCATCTGCAATTTGATATCCCATTCCTAAGAATATTTCCTTTACCTCGTCTATAATTTTATTTATTGGATGTATTGAACCTAGCACAGTCTTTTTGCTTGGCATAGTAATATCTATTTTTTCATTTGCAAGTCTAGCATTTAATTGCTTTTGCTTAAATTCTCTTTCTTTTTGGGCAATTAGTTCTTCTAATTCATCCCTAACTTTATTTACTAATTCACCAATTACTGGTCTTTCTTCTGGCGTTAATGCTCCCATTCCTCTTAAGATTGCTGTTAATTCGCCTTTTTTTCCTAAGTACTTTACTCTAACATCATTTAATGTTGATAATTCTTCACTAGCTGTAATTTCTGATTTTGCATTTTCTTGTGCCTTTTTGATTTGTTGTTCCATACTTTTCCTCCCTCACTTAATTAAAATATCTTAATGCTTGTAGTTACCATATAATAACAAAAAATCCATTTCACTATTTGCATAGGACGAAATGGATTATCACGCGGTACCACCTAATTTTATTAATTAAATAATTAACCTCATTTGCTATAACGTTGCTACCGCCCATTCCTACTACAGTTCAAAACAGGACCAAAAAAGTGAAATTTCAAGTAATATATATTAATAGGCTCTCAGCAAATGCCTATATCTCTGTAATATATTTTTTATTACTTTACTTTGCTTTTTTATTGGTTTCATTTTTATATACTATATATTAGCATATTTTCTTTTAACTTGCAAGTATTTTTATTAATAAGTTATACAGAAAATGGGGATTTGTTAATGTACTAACAGGCGAAACTATAGTTCAGCCTAATTATGACAGTGTAAACAAATTTACAAACGGCTATGCCTGCGTTTGCAAAGACAAGAAATGGGGCACTATTGATGTCAAAGGCGATGTCATAATAGAGCCAAAATACCTAATGAATTTTGATTTCGTCAATGATTTTGCTATAGTGTATGAAGGCGGTCATTTTAATCACAGTACTCAAAAAAATGGTTCAATTATATCCGATACTAATTGCAAAATTATTAACAAGAAAGGATATGAAATTGCTTCTGGGTACGCATCGATTGAGAGAAGCGGCATTAATACATTTACGCTAATCAAGAATACTAACGATGGCAATGATGTTAGTTCTGAAGTAAAGCAACTTATCCCTTTGGAAAATTACATTGTTGTTATAGACAATGCTCAATACCAAAGCGGCTTTATTACAAGCGATGGAAAGTTCTCAGAGAAGTTTGTATTTGATGAGGAAAAGGGAATTACATCCACGAACTACATCAATGCCAAGTATGTCGGCGGTGGCACTTGGTCAGCCATAGACTATGAAGGAAACGCAGTCCATGCATTAGATTTTGATTTGTTGAAAGACAAAGAAAAAGAAAAATTATTAGCTGATAATTAACTCTTCTGGTGGGAATCAAAATTTTGTTAATACAAAATTTTGATTCCTTCCCTTTTATAATTGAAATTTTATGTAAAATATGGTAAAATATAAATGTAATTATTGTTTAGAAACCAATAAGTCAAGCAACTTGGAGGTTTCTAACCTCCAAGGAAATTCAAGGAGGTAACAATATGATTAGAAAAAAACTCTTACCAGTACTTCAAACATTATTAAATGGAATAGATGTGTCAGATGAGGTGTATGGTAGCATAATGAGAGATTATTCTCCTAATTGTAAGTGTTCAGCAGAAGTCAAAACTATTAACTATTCTGAACTTTGCAAGTTATCAAAAGACCATACTTACAATATTACTATAATTCAAGAGGAAAAAATTCTCACTGATACCAGCCATTTTCACAGTGGTTGTGAGCATGTCGCTGCTTGTTATCAGATTGACCCATTTAGTCAAGCTATTGTTATTGCAGAAAGTATCTGCAAATTCAATTTTTTCAGAGTTTTTCGCTATAAGCCTCATTTTTTTGACGAAATAATTAATGTGCCAAATATTAGTTGTTTCAAGTATCTTTTCGGCTATTTTAATGTATACAAATTAAATGGTACTTTAGTTGAAAATTGGGATGAGTTGAAAAGCGAAACAGAAGTAATTGCCATCTCCAAACAGATTTTGGAATGTAATGATGTTGAAGGACATCACGAAATCCATATCATTTTGAGATGGTATAAAGAACTTTTCTAATCTATATTAAAGGTGGAAATTCTTAAAAACAGGAGTTTCCACCTTTAATATAGCAATTAATCTTTCTTTTTTCTTACAAGACACTAGCATTTAAGGATTTTTTTTGATATAATAAGTTATGTAATGGAAAATTCCAATATACAGGAGGTAGTCTTATGAATGATAAGAGCAAGACCAACAACAGCAGCTTTTTAAGAACACCAGAAGAACAAGAGCGGTTACATGAAGAACCTTTTGAAGATAAAGCTCTTGAACAATTTGTAAGAAGTCCAAAGGAATCGAACTTGTATTATACATTCATATCAGTCTCACATTTTTTCTTATTATTTTTTATTTTATGTATTATATTTTCATATTCAGTTATAGGCTGTACAAAAGGTTGGATAGAACCTTTAGCAGCTATACCTATTGTATTTTTATCTATTACAGGCATTGTTGTGTTAGCAACAGATACGAAAAAAAATAATGAGAAAAATAATGAAAAGTATAAGTAGGTTTCAAAAAACAAGTAAACAGCAAAACGGTAATATCGTTCTGCTGTTACTTGTTTCATATGATTATATTCTCTGTATCTCTCTTTTTTTCTAAATAATACTCAAAATCCTTATCTGTTAATATAATATACTCTTTTATCTACCTGTAAGGTAGTTTCTGCTCCTGGCGGTGTATATTGACCAGCTCTGTATAAGGCTACTAAATGTTCTTCCTGCAAAAATTCCTGCTTTTTCTATCTTTACTATACAGACATTTTTTATTTTCAAGAAATTTTTATCAACTTCAGTTTCATTTAATTCACTTGTACCTAGTTCTCCATAAAGCAATTTTTCAGCTAAAACTTTTTTCTTATTTTCTTCTTCGATCTTTTCCTTTAGATTACTATCATATATAGAATTACTATTTTTTTGCTTTTGTTCAATAGTATTTATTTCATTTATGGTATATGTTTTTTCTTTAAAAATAAACTGTTGAAGAATTTTGTTATTTTATAGTATAATTATTAAAATTGAAATTATTGGAGGTATTACTATGACATCAGATATATATGATAAATTAGTAAATGCAGATATAATAAATAATGTCGATAGAAAATTTAGTATTGAAGTAAAAAATGACGTAGTTTATAATCAAAAAAATAGTTTTCTTTGTTGGGCTTTTGCAGGGATTAATATGTTAAGAAATGAACTATCAAATATATTTCCAAGAGAAAAATTGAATTTTTCGCTAAATTACATTCAATTCTTTGATAGATATGAAAAAATGAATTTATTATATACTAGAATTATATCAGAAGATTTTGAATATAGCCAAATAAAATATTTGTTATTTGACTATATTAATACTTGTGGAGATTTTTCGTCATTTAAGTATCTTATTAAAAAATATGGAATAGTTTTAGAACATCAAATGCCTTTAGTAGAAAATAATTATATTCCCAATGATATAAATGAATTATTTAAAGAAAAGATTATTAGTGACATTGAAATATTATTTAAAAATAAAAATGATTTAAATAAATTGAAAGAATTTAAAAAAAATATGATGAATGAAAATTATGAAATATTATGTAGGATATTTGGAACACCGCCATTGAATTTTGATTCAAAAATTTTGAATATAAATGAAAATTGTAGTCCAGTAGAATTTTCTAACAAATATGTTGATGATATTTTAGATAATTATATTAACGTAGTTAGTTTATCAAATAAAGATTACGATAAAAAGTATATACTAGATTTTAATGTTCCAAATCTTAACAATACACAATATTTAAATTTAGATTTAAATACTATAAAAAAATGTATTGTTAATCAGTTAAAAGATGGTAAAATGGTTTGGTTTGGATGTAGTTACAGATTTATGAGTGCTTCTTTAAAAAATGAAAATGGAATTTTATATAGTCATTTATATGATTTTGAAAAAATAGGAATATCAAAAATTAGCAAAAATATAGCAGAAAAATATAACTTTTTGAACTACGATCATGCTATGTTATTTACTGGGGTAAATATTGTTGATAAAAAAATAAAATCATGGAAGGTATTAAATAGTTTTGGAGCAGAAAACAATCATAATGGATATTTTACAATGGATAATGATTTCTTTGATGAGAATGTATTTATGTTTGCTCTAAATAAAAAAAACTTACAAACCATCACATTTCGTAAGTTGTCTTAAATTGGAGCGTTTAAGGAGGTTATTTACGAAAATTTTTCCTCCCATATTTTCTCAAAAAAATAATTCGATTAATCAACTGATAAATTTATTATATCGAAAGAATATGACTTTTTCAAGAAATTTTCAAAAAATAC
>CANRPR010000038.1 GCA_947632535.1 uncultured Clostridia bacterium
AGGAGAAGGAATTCCAATGGCACTAGTAGGAATGATGACTTTAGGATTAGCTGGAGCTTATACATTCAAAAAATCTTATAATAATTAATAAGAGGCACATAGAATAGAAGCGATTCTATTCTTTTTTTATTTATAAAAAAGAATGCAATTATAGGTACCGGGACAAGAGTGGGGATGAATAACCCTTAAAAACTCCTTATGATGCTATCGGCCGCGGCCGCAGGGCGGCGATAGTATTATAAGGAGATTTTTATATCCCTAGAAATACATGTAATGTGTTTCTAGGGTTGGGTATAAAACCCCGCTGCTTGCGGCGGGGCCCAAAAATTGATATAATTATTGTGTGGTGTGATATGAGTAAAATAATGAAAAACTCTCATAATAAAACAAATCTTGTATATCATCTTTTGTGCGTTGTGAAGTATAGAAAAAATGTTTTAGATAGCATGGTAACTACAACAATAGTAAGTACCTGTTTGGAAATTCAAGAAAAGTATCATATACAATTTATTGAAATTGGAACTGATGTGAATTATATTCATTTTTTGCTCCAAGCTCCTCCGAAATATTCTCCTACGCAGATTGTAACAATGCTTAAAAGTTTAACCGCGAGAAAGGTATTTGAAAAGCATCCAGAGGTCAAACAACAGCTCTGGGGTGGTGAATTTTGGTCTGATGGTTATTGGATGGTGACTGTAAGCCAAAATGTTTCTGAAAAAGAGATAAAAGATTATGTTAGAAATAAAGGAAATGGAAAATACAAAGTTATATTAAAAAAGAGCAATTTATGAAAACCCCGACCGCTTGCGGCGGGGTATTTTATATAGCAATAATAAAATATTTAATTATACACTGTTTTTAAACCATATAAGAAACGAAATACACTTTCCGATATAAGTATACCGAATCGAATAAAATGTTCTTTATTTTACGATTAAATAGGCAAATTAAAAGTTTGACTAATTGATATATATGTTAAAAATTAAAAAAGGCAAAAGAAAAAAGGAAAATTTTCTATTCTTTTTCCTTTTTTATATTTTCAATTTGATCTTGTGTTAACCCTGTACAATCTATTATATCTATAATAGAAAAATTTTTTTCAAGCATCTTCTTTGCTGTTTCTATTTGAAATTTATATCGAATACCACAATTATCAAGATATTCTTTGTCATAGTATAACCATTGATTTAGAAATGCTTGATAGTCATCTATTTTGTCATTTACCTTCTTCATCATTTCACTCTCCCCATAAACCTCTTCTCGTAGCCTTTTATCTCCACATACAAAGATGTATAAAAGCCATCTTAAATCCCTTTCATTTAACTTTTCAATTTCATTATAATCGATTTCATTTAATAAATCTATATTTATATCAAAGATTTCGATATCTTTGTTCCGAATCATATGATATTTTGTGTCCATTACAACACTTCGATAAATAAATTCATTTTTATTAAATAAATCGTAGTTGTTAAGGTTTATTTGGATAATCGGTTTAATTTTAGGGTATTCTTTTCCAGGTTTAATTTGAGTTAAATAGAGTTGTGCAATATAGCCAGTATTTTTAGTTTGTAACTCGATACTATTGTTATAGTTAATCTCAATATTCACAATGTGTTCATCTAAATCAAAAACAGCATCGGCTTCTTGATTCTTTACATGTTCATTGATACTAATTTCATTATTCAATAGTTTTAGGTTATTTACAACATAGTCTTTTGGTAAATCTAAGACAGAAGCAATGATACTTGCAACATATTCTTTACAATCTTCTTCTTTCAATAGTTTTTTCGCATACTCATCCTTTAAGTATTTTGCTTCTTTTTTAATTTTAGTCATGTTTTGTTTCCTTTCATAGTATTCAACCAAAGCCCCCTAGGAATGGTTTTCGAATGAATATGGTTGGTTATTATAAAGTAAAAAAATCTATTTTCAAGCATTTCGACATAACTAGAAGTAACTTATCAATTTACGACAAAATTTTTGAAATTTGTTGATTAGTAAGCGTATTCGTCGTAGGCAACGTCTATGCTGAAGAAGCAAAAATGACTTTACAAGTGCCAGAAGAAGCAGAAAGTCATGATGCGGATGTTGAAATAAAATGGAACAAAAATAAGAGCGTAATTGACGTAACATATGATGGAGGTAAATTCGAAATTGTTAAGGCTGACCATAGTATTGGACGTAATATTGATGCAGCATGGTTTGGATTAAAAGTTAAAGCACCAACAGATGTTAAATTAGCTGACTTACAAAATGCTACCTATAATATGGGTACTGGTAACAAATTCTTTACAGCTAATGAAGATTCAACTGATAAAACAAAAACTGATAATCGTTATATTTTATTATATGGATCAATTACAGAAGAAAAATTAAATGAATCTGTAAAAAGTGGAAATATAATTTCCTATACCTGGACATTAGATTGGAATGGTGATGGTGCAGTAGACCAAACTATTAATATTAAAGTATCAACATCAACGCTTGAACTTAAAAATATTGATAAGGAAACAGTTTGGAATGAAAAAATAGCTGAAATGGCTGAAACTCAAGTTAAAAATGAGAATCCAGCAACTCCAGCAGAAGAAACCACAGCAACAGAAGAAAGTGGAAAAGATTCACAACCAAAAACAGGAGAAGGAATTCCAATGGCACTAGTAGGAATGATGACTTTAGGATTAGCTGGAGCTTATACATTCAAAAAATCTAATGTTTTTCGTCGTAGGCAACGTCTATGCAGAAGAAACAGTTACTGTTAAAGAATTTACTTATGGAACTGTAGGTGCAAAAAAACCAGCAGATGATAGCAACAACATTCAAGACCCAGTAGTAAGTCAATCAGAAAATTTTAAATCTGTTGTGTTAAATTATAACAAAACAAATACATTAAATATGATTGATGCTGTGGATGAAGATCATGATGAAGAAAGACCATTTGATGCTGCATGGATAGGAGTACAAATTACTGAACCAAAAGCAACATTATCTAGTGGTGAAGGAGCAACAATTACCGCAAAATCAGGATTAAAAGGTGAAACAAAAACGACATTATCTCCAGTCAGTGGAGTATATTACGAATATTTTGGAGTAACATTAGAAAGATTACAAAATGCAATAGTAGGAAATGGAAATATTGTATTTGATTATGAAGTTGAATGGACTGTTAAAGATGGTTCTAAAACAATAGGAACATATACACAAACTATTCAAGTAATCATTGATGCTTCAAAAGTAACATTAATCGATGCAACAAAAGATGCAAAATTAGATAATACATTGTTATGGAATGCTGATAAAGCAAAACTTTACAAATTAGAACATCCAGCAGCAACAACCCCAGCAGAAGAAACTACAGCAACAGAAGAAAGTGGAAAAGATTCACAACCAAAAACAGGAGAAGAAATTCCAATGGCACTAGTAGGAATGATGACTTTAGGATTAGCTGGAGCTTATACATTCAAAAAATCTAATATATTCGTCGTAGGCAACGTCAGTGCAGAAACAATTAAAAAACCCGAAGTTAGTAAAGCAACGTTTGGAGCAGTAACGACTTCTATTGCAACTAAACAAGATAATAAGGATAATAAAGTTACTGGAAAAATAACCCAAACCAGTAATGCTGATAAGTATAATGGAATAACTATGACATATGATGCTTCAGAATTAATATTAAATGAACGTAGCCAAGATGCTATTATTAATACTGAAGTAGCTAAATTTACTGCTACATTAAAAGACTATGAAGGTGAAAAAGAAAAAACAGTTATTAGATACAGTATTAATGGAGAAAAGGAAGCTGCTTTATCTGCTGCTATTACATTGAAAACAAAAATAACAGAAGATATATTAAAGACAGCTATGGCTGGAAATGGTAAAGTAACAGAGACATATAAAATTGTTTATAATATTTATGATGATAGTAAAGACGGAAATAAAGAAGATGGCTCAGATGCTGTATTAGTAGATACATATACGCAAGAAGTAACTGTAATTGTTAATGCTGCTAATTTAATTTTAAAAGCAGATAAGGATGCAAAAGAAGAAGAATATATTTGGTCAGCTAAAATAGCTTCAGATTATAAAGCTTCATTACCAGCAACAACTCCAGCAGAAGAAACCACAGCACCAGAAGAAAGTGGAAAAGATCCACAACCAAAAACAGGAGAAGAAATTCCAATGGCACTAGTAGGAATGATGACTTTAGGATTAGCTGGAGCTTATACATTCAAAAAATCTTATATTCGTCGTAGGCAACGTCAGTGCATCTACTACTGTTTTAGAAGAAAAGGATATTAAGTTTGGAACAGTAGAAGATATCACATTAAATAAAGGTGATGTAACTGATAAGAAATCAACAAATTATAAAAGTACTATCGTAACTGATACTAAAGCAGAAGAAAACCTAAAAAATAAAAATGTAACTATTAATGTAAGTGCTGCTGGTTTAGATTTTATTGATGCAAATAGAAATGGAATTGATAGAGAATTTGATGCAGCATGGATTGGAATTAATGTTCCAAAATTAACTCAAAAAAATGGTACTGCATATGAAGAAGATGAACTTACAGCAACATATAGTTTTAATGGTGGAGATGCTCAAGAATTAGATCTTAGTGATACTAATTTCTGGACAGGTATAACTATTGAAAGATTACAAGAAGCAATGAAAAATGATGGTAAATTAACATTTACTTATAAAATTGTATGGACAGTAAGTAAAGAAGATGGTGATGATAAAACTGAAGGTTCATTTGAACAAATAATAACAATTAATGTGGATGCTGCAAAAGTTACATTAACAGATGCAAGAGTATCTGCTGCAAACAAAGATGTAGTAGCAAAAACATTATGGGCACCATCAATTGCAAAAGCATATAAAGATTCATTACCAGCAACTCCAGAAGAAAGTACACCAACAGAAGAAAGTGGAAAAGATTCACAACCAAAAACAGGAGAAGAAATTCCAATGGCACTAGTAGGAATGATGACTTTAGGATTAGCTGGAGCTTATACATTCAAAAAATCTAATGTATTCGTCGTAGGCAACGTCAGTGCATCAACTGAAAAGAAAGTTACTTATGGTGAAGTAAAAGACATTACAGCAACAGATACAAGATATTATGACAGTGAAGATGAAGTAAAAGGTGAAGCAGATAGTAATGATAAAAACAAAACTGTTGTTATTGATTATGATGCTGCATCATTAAAATATCTTGGAAGACAACAAGATTTAGGAACTTTAGATAGAGGAAAAGATGCTGCATGGTTAGGAATTAGAATCGATAAATTAACAGTTAATGATTCAGCAGCAACTTTAAAATCAGCTACATTAAATGGAAGTGATTTTTATATTCCTACATCAACATCTGGTTTAGTTACATTGCCTGGAGATTATGAAGCAGGATCAAATCAATATGATATTTGGACACCAGTAACAGTAGAAGATTTACAAAAAGCAGTTGTAGGAAATGGTGTATATACAGTAACATATGTCTTAACTTGGGAACAAGGCGATGATGAAAATAAAACAACATATAATCAAACAATCATCATTAATGTAAAAGCAGATCAAGTAACTATTACAGATTTAAGAACTGGTTCTGAAAGTATAGATAAAGAATTATGGTCACCAGTAATGGCTGAACTTTATACATTAAAAAATCCAACAACTCCAGCAGAAGAAACTACAACAACAGAAGGAAGTGGAAAAGATTCACAACCAAAAACAGGAGAAGGAATTCCAATGGCACTAGTAGGAATGATGACTTTAGGATTAGCTGGAGCTTATACATTCAAAAAATCTATTGTATTTCGTCGTAGGCAACGTCTATGCTGAAGAAGAAAAAATGGCTTTACAAGAACCACAAGTAATTGAAGAAAGTGATTCATATAAAGGTGGTGAAGTTGACCAAGAAAAAAGTAAAAACCTTGATATAATTACATATACTTATGATGCAAGTAAATTTGTAATTGTTCCTGCAAACCATGAAATAGGACGTGATATTGATGCTGCATGGTTTGGAGTTAAAGTATTAGCACCAACTAATGTAGATAATGATAAAATAAATAGTGCTACTTATGATAATGGTGAAGGAACAACAAAGAAATATTTTGCTAAAAATGAAGATACTGCAACAACAGATAAAACTACTGCTTCAAAACGTTTTATTAATGTTTATGGTGCTATTACAAAAGATATTCTAACAAATGCTGTAAAAAGTGGAAATCCAGTATCTTATACTTGGAGATTCGATTGGGACAATGATGGAAAAATAGATCAAATTGTTAATGTTAAAGTACAACCTAAAAACCTTGTTTTAGAAGATGAAAAAGATGAAACTCTTTGGAATGGTACAATAGCTGAAATGGTTGAAACTCAAGTTAAAAATGAAACTCCAGCAGAAGAAACTACAGCAACAGAAGAAAGTGGAAAAGATTCACAACCAAAAACAGGAGAAGGAATTCCAATGGCACTAGTAGGAATGATGACTTTAGGATTAGCTGGAGCTTATACATTCAAAAAATCTAATGTATTCGTCGTAGGCAACGTCAGTGCATCTACTACTGTTTTAGAAGAAAAGGATGTTACTTTTGGTAAAGTTGAAGATGTTACAAAAACTGAAGGTGATGTAACTACTACTGGAAAATATACAAGTACTATCGTAACTGATACTAAAGCAGAAGAAAACCTAAAAAATAAAAATGTAACTATTAATGTAAGTGCTGCAAGTTTAGATTTTATTGATGCAAATAGAAATGGAATTGATAGAGAATTTGACGCAGCATGGATTGGAATTGAAGTTCCAAAATTAACTGCTAGTGGACATAGTAGTGCAACAATAACAGCAACATATAGTTTTAACAACGGGGAAGTTAAAGAAATTGCAGATGAAGATTATGAAGATGGTAAGTTGTATTTTTGGTCTGGCGTAACTATTGAAAGATTACAAGAAGCAATGAAAAATGATGGTAAATTAACGTTTACTTATAAAATTGTATGGACAGTAAGTGAAGAAGCAGATGGTAATAAAACTGAAGGAACATTTGAACAAACAATAACAATTAATGTGGATGCTGCAAAAGTTACATTAACAGATGCAAGAGTATCTGCTGCAAACAAAGATGTAGTAGCAAAAACATTATGGGCACCATCAATTGCAAAAGCATATAAAGATTCATTACCAGCAACAACCCCAGCAGAAGATCCATCAAATCCAGGTGAACCAGATCCACAACCAAAAACAGGAGAAGAAATTCCAATGGCACTAGTAGGAATGATGACTTTAGGATTAGCTGGAGCTTATACATTCAAAAAATCTTATATTCGTCGTAGGCAACGTCTATGCTGAAGCTGCAATGGAATTAAAAGCAGTAGTGGAAGCTAGACCAACAGATTCATATGAAAATGATAAAGAAGCAGACATAAAATCAAATGCTGATAAAAGTGTAATTGACGTTACTTTTGAAGCTGGAAATTTCAAAATAGTTAAGGCCGATCATAGTATTGGACGTGATATTGATGCAGCATGGTTTGGATTAAAAGTTACTGCACCACAAATAAGTGATTTATCTAAAGCTACATATGATAATGGGCAAGGTACAACATTAAAATATTTTACTGCTCATGAAGATTCAACAAATAAAGCAAATACAGAAAATCGTTATATTTATGTATATGGATCAATTACAGAAGCAAAATTGACAGAAGCAATAAAAAATGGAAATACACTTACATATACATGGAGATTTGATTGGGATGGCGACGAAAAAATAGACCAAACTATTAATGTAAAAGTAGTAACAAAAGGACTTACACTTAAAGACGAAGAAGGAGAAACTCTTTGGAACGAAAAAATAGCTGAAATGGTCGAAACTCAAGTTAAAAATGAAACTCCAGTAGAAGAAACTACAGCAACAGAAGAAAGTGGAAAAGATTCACAACCAAAAACAGGAGAAGAAATTCCAATGGCACTAGTAGGAATGATGACTTTAGGATTAGCTGGAGCTTATACATTCAAAAAATCTAATGTTATTCGTCGTAGGCAACGTCAGTGCAGCAGAAGTTAAACTAACTGATACTGATGTTAAATATGGAGAAGTAAACGATGATAGTTTTAAAGCAAATGCAACTTATGTAAATACATCTAAATATACATCTTCAGTAAAACCAAGTTCAAATCCTTTAAATAAGGATGTAACAATTAAAGTTAGTGAAGCATCTTTAAACTTTATTGAAAAAGGAAGTAAAGGATTTACACCATATGACGCAGCATGGGTAGGTTTTCATATTGATGCATTAACAGTAGAAAATACTGATTGGAAAAGTGATGCTGAAGTTACTGGTACTTGGGCAGTTAATGGAGAATCAAAAGGTAAAGTAGAAGATGATGGATGGTACGTTATAGCTATCACTCAAGAAAGATTACAAGAAGCAGTAAAAAATGGAGGAACATTAACATTTAATTTTGTGTTTACTTGGAATGTAGAAGGAGAAAAAGATGATGATACTGCGAAAGGAACATTTGAACAAACCGTAACAGTTAAAATTGATGCTATGAAGTTAACTGTAACTGACGCAAGAGAAGATTCTGAAGATAAAGATGATGCAGAAAAAATTATGTGGGCACCATCAATAGCAAAAGCATACCAAGCACAATTACCAGCCACAACTCCAGCAGAAGAAACCACAGCAACAGAAGAAAGTGGAAAAGATTCACAACCAAAAACAGGAGAAGAAATTCCAATGGCACTAGTAGGAATGATGACTTTAGGATTAGCTGGAGCTTATACATTCAAAAAATCAAATGTATTCGTCGTAGGCAACGTCAGTGCTAAAGATACTTATTCATTAACAGCTGGAGCAGTAAGTGATAGAACTGTAGATAAAAAAGATATTACAGTTAAGATTTCACAACCAAGTATTGGGGACTGGGCAACTGTTACAATGAATTATGATGCAGCAGCTTTAAATGTTGTTGGAAAAGATGATGATGGAATTGAAAGACCTATGACTGCTGCATGGCTTGGAGTAGCTATAACAGCACCAGAATTATTAAAAAATGATGAAAAAGATACTTCAGCAACAATAACTGCAACATTAAATGGAGAAAAATTTGAAGATAAAGATGATGGTTATGATAATGATGGATATCATGTGTTTATAGGTGTTACTCCTGAAAGAATTCAAGAAGCATTAAAAGGAGATGGAAATATCACAAAAACTCTTACTCTTGTTTGGACAGCTAAGGAAGATGATGAAACTGTTGCTACATTAACACAAACAATTAATGTAATTGTTAAAGTAGCAAATGTAACTATTTCTAATCCAGATGATGTTGAAGGTGGAGATGACTTGATTTGGACAGAAAAAGATTCAAAAGAATATCAAGAATCATTACCAGCAGTAGAAGAAACTACAGCAACAGGAGAAAGTGGAAAAGATTCACAACCAAAAACAGGAGAAAGAATTCCAATGGCACTAGTAGGAATGATGACTTTAGGATTAGCTGGAGCTTATACATTCAAAAAATCAAATGTATTCGTCGTAGGCAACGTCTATGCAGAGGAAGTTAAACCTACTTATGGTGAAGTAAAAGAAATTACTAATTCGCATGCTTATCCAAGAAATAAGAGCAATGTAAAATATTCTACTTCAACTGGAAAAGATGGTGAGTCTTATACATTTGATTATAATTCAGCAACTTTAACTTATATAGGCCAAGAAGATGGAGCTACAGTAGATAGAGGAGTAGAAGCAGCCTGGTTAGGTATTAGTATTAAAAAATTAACTAGTACAGAAGGAACAGTAACGTTAAAGTCAGCAACAAAAAATGGAGCAAATTTTGTAATTCCTAAAAAAACTACTGGTTTAGTTACAATTCCTGATGATGAGTATGGATTAAGTGATGAATATCATATATGGACACCAATTACATTAACTGATGTACAAAATGCAGTAGTAGGTAATGGTACTTATTCTGTAGTATATGTCTTAACTTGGGAAGTAGAAAAAGAAGATGATACTAAAACTACTTACAATCAAACAATAACATTAAACGTAAAAGCAGATAAAGTAATAATTACAGATGAAAGAGAAGATGCTACTGATGGAGGAGCAATTTTATGGAACGAAGATAAAGCAACAATCTATAAAATGGAAAATCCAGTAGACCAAACTCCAGCAGAAGAAACTACAGCAACAGAAGAAAGTGGAAAAGATTCACAACCAAAAACAGGAGAAGAAATTCCAATGGCACTAGTAGGAATGATGACTTTAGGATTAGCTGGAGCTTATACATTCAAAAAAACAAATGTATTCGTCGTAGGCAACGTCAGTGCAGCAAAAACACCAGAAATAGATGGAACTGTAACTTTTGGTACTGTAGCACAAGGTGTACAAAATAAAAATAATACAGCAACAGGTGCAGTAACTGCGGAATCAAAAGCAACGGAAGAAAATCCAAATGTTCAAAGTGAAACAATTACGTATAATGCTTTAACTTTAGTATTAGATGAAGATGAAAATAAAGCTATATTAAAAACTGATGTTAGTGGTTTTAAAGCAAATTTAAAAGATGCAAATGGAACAGCTGAAATAAAATATAGTGTAAATGGTTCAAAAGAAAAATCTAATGGTAAAATTTCATTAGAAACTATAGTTACTGAGGATAGTTTAAAAGAAGCAATGAAAAATGGTGGTAAATTTAATAATGAATTTACTATTGTTTATAAAGTATATGATAAAACTGAAACAGAATCAGTACTTGTTGCAACTTATACTCAAAAAGTGACTGTATCTTTTAATGCAAAGAATGTAATATTAAAACCAAATGCTACAGCAGAAGAGAAAGATTATGTTTGGTCAAGTGCTATAGCTGAAGAATATTCTAAAACTTTAGCATCACAACCAGTAGAAGAAACCCCAGCAGAAGAAAGTACAACAACAGAAGAAAGTGGAAAAGATTCACAACCAAAAACAGGAGAAAAAATTCCAATGGCACTAGTAGGAATGATGACTTTAGGATTAGCTGGAGCTTATACATTCAAAAAATCTATTGTATTTCGTCGTAGGCAACGTCTATGCAGAAGAAGCAACAAAAGTAACAAACTTTACTTTTGGAGATGTTTCTGTAAAAGATTCTGATGATGCAAATGATTATGGAACAGTATCAAAAAGTTCATCAAATAATAATGCAGAGGTTACATTTGCATTTGATGCTACAAAATTAAATATGATTGATAAAGGTAATAGACCAGCAGAAGCTGCATGGATTGGAGTTGAAATTACTGCACCAACAGCTACATTATCTAGTGGAAGTGCAACAATAACTGCAAAATCAGGATTAAAAGGTCAAGATAAATCAGATTTAACTGACAAAAAAGATACAACATATTATGAATATTTTGGAGTAAGATTAGAAGACTTACAAAAAGCAATTGTAAGTGATGGTAAAATAGTATTTAATTATGAAATTGAATGGACAGTTAAAGAGGGTACTAAAACAATAGGAACATATACTCAAACTATTCAAGTAATCATTGATGCATCAAAAGTAGAATTAACCGATGCAAGAAAAGCTGCAAACATTACAACAAAAGGTGAAGTATTATGGAATGCTGATAAAGCAAAACTTTACAAAATAGAAAATCCAACAACTCCAGCAGAAGAAAGCACAACAACAGAAGAAAGTGGAAAAGATTCACAACCAAAAACAGGAGAAGAAATTCCAATGGCACTAGTAGGAATGATGACTTTAGGATTAGCTGGAGCTTATACATTCAAAAAATCTAATGTATTCGTCGTAGGCAACGTCAGTGCAGCAACAACTACTTTAGATGAAAAAAATGTTACATTTGGAACAGTTAAAGACATAACAGTTGATAAAGCTGGGACTTTTAAGTCAGATATAAAAACTAAAGATGCATACCAAAATGTCACTGTTGACATAGACGAAGCTTCTTTAAACTTTATTGATGCAAATAAAGATGGAGTAAATAGAGGATTTGACGCAGCTTGGGTAGGAATTGATTTTGGAAAATTAACTGCAAAAAGTAGTGAGTTTGAAGATGAGGATCTTACTGTTGAATATAGTGTAAATGGTGGAGACCTTAAAGAAAGAGACATTGCTGATACTGAACTTTGGACAGGTATAACTATTGAAAGATTACAAGAAGCAATGAAAAATGATGGTAAATTAACATTTACTTATAAAATTGTATGGACAGTAAGTAAAGAAGATGGTGATGATAAAACTGAGGGAACTTTTGAACAAACAATAACAATTAATATTAATGCCGCAAAAGTAACTCTAACGGATACAAGAGTATCTGCTACGAATAAAGATATAGTAGCAAAAACATTATGGGCACCATCAATTGCAGAAGCTTACAAAGCACAATTACCAGCAACAACCCCAGCAGAAGAAAGCACAACAACAGAAGGAAGTGGAAAAGATTCACAACCAAAAACAGGAGAAGAAATTCCAATGGCACTAGTAGGAATGATGACTTTAGGATTAGCTGGAGCTTATACATTCAAAAAATCAAATGTATTCGTCGTAGGCAACGTCTATGCTGAAGAAGAAAAAATGACTTTACAAGTACCAGAAGAAGCTAGACCAGCAGATTCATATGTAAATGAGAAAGCAGCAGACATAAAATCAAATGAAGATAATAGCGTAATTGATGTTACTTTTGAAGCAGGAAAATTTACAATTGTTCCTGCAGATCATGAAATAGGACGTGACATTGATGCAGCATGGTTTGGTTTAAAAATAAAAGCTCCAAATGCAAATATTACTAAAGAAGAATTAGCAAAGGCTACTTATAATATGGGTTCTGGTAATGGATTTTTTGCTAGAGATGAAGATTCAACAGACAAAGAAAATATAACAGATCGTTATATATACGCATACGGATCAATAACAGAAGAAAAATTAACAGAAGCAATAAAAAATGGAAATACAATTTCTTATAGTTGGACATTTGATTGGAATGGCGACGGAAAAGTAGACCAAACTATTAATATTAAAGTAATAACTAAGGGACTTGAATTGAATGGTGAAGAAGGAGAAACTCTTTGGAACGAAAAAATAGCTGAAATGGTTGAAACTCAAATTAAAAATGAAACTCCAGCAGAAGATTCATCAAATCCAGGTGAACCAGATCCACAACCAAAAACAGGAGAAGGAATTCCAATGGCACTAGTAGGAATGATGACTTTAGGATTAGCTGGAGCTTATACATTCAAAAAATCAAATGTATTCGTCGTAGGCAACGTCAGTGCAAAAACATATGATGAAACGGATATTTCTTATGGTGCAGTAACAGACAAAAT
>CANRPR010000039.1 GCA_947632535.1 uncultured Clostridia bacterium
GAAATATTCAGCAATTGCAGAAATATTATCAAATGAAATGTATATTCGGTAATATGGTACAAGGTAGATATGGAAGTATTTCTTATAAAAGTAAAAAAAATAAACCAAAACCTAAAAATCAATGGGTTATAGTAAAAGGAACACATGAACCAATCATTGATATAAATTTATGGAATAGTGTTCAATGTAAAATTAATGGAAATTTTAAACCTTTTACCAGTGGAAAAATAGGAATTTTTGCAAAAAAGTGCAGATGTAAAAATTGTGGTTATACATTAAAAACAAGTAAATCACACGAAGATAGATATTTGAGGTGTCCAACAAGGCAAGTTTCCAAAGAGAATTGTGTTGGTAGTTTTATTTCGGAAAAAGTTTTAAAAATAGCAGTATTAAAAGAATTGAATATACTAATAAACCGATACTTGAATGTAGACGAATTAGAAGAGAACATAATATTAAATAGTTTTAGAAACGAAAAAAAAGTATTGCAAAAAGAAATTGAACAATATCAATCAAATATAAGCAAAAAATCACAAGCTATTAAAGATTCCTATATAGATAAAATAAATGGAATCATAAGCCAAGAACAGTTTGTAGAGTTTAATAAGAATTTTCAAGAAGAAAAGAGAAATTTAGAAAATTTATTAGAAGCAAGACAAAAAAAATTGTTAGAACTTAATAATGAACAAGAAACATTGAAGTCTAAAAAACAGATATTAGAAAAATATATAAATGTAACTGAACTTTCCAGAGAAATGGTAGATAACTTAATTGATTATATAGAGGTTGGACAAAAAGACCCTATTACAAAAAAGAAATCCATTATTATATACTGGAAAATTTAATTGTTGTACTTTCAAGGTTGCAGCAGAACAAAAAGCAAGAGCAACTTATGAAAAACTAATAGATTTATGTAAAGACGACCCAGATGTAATTGAGCCTCTTCGTTTCTTAAGACAAAGAGAAGTTGTTCACTTCCAAAGATTTGGCGAAGCTTTGCGTGGTGTTCAAGATAAATTAGCACAAAAAAATTTCTGTATGAATAATTGTAAAAATAATATGGAATTAAATTGTACTAAGGAATTTAACAGTATAAACAATTATAACACTAATGATAGTCTATGTAATAGATAAACTCAAACTTAAAGAACTATTCCGTATCTGGAATAGTTCTTTTATACATTTTATATATTAATATACTGCTAGATATAACAAACAATACTAAAGAAAACATTTGTGATATTCTAATATTACCTAACATTAAACTATCTGCTCGTAATCCTTCTATAATAGTTCGAATTAAGCCATACAAACTTAAATACATGCATGTTATTTGTCCTTTATATTCTCTTTTATTTCTTTTTATATATATAATTATAAATATTAACATATCACATATCATTTCATACAAAAAAGTTGGATGAACCTCTTTGTATTCCCCATTTTCAATAATTCCCATTCTAAAAATATTATTCGTAATTGTACCATATGCCTCTACATTGAAAAAATTTCCCAATCTTCCAATTGCTTGTCCAAGTACTAAAAATGGAACTATATAATCAAGCACATCTAATATGCTTATATTTTTTCTTTTACAATATATTACTATGGTCAAAACCGCCCCCAGTATTCCACCATAAATAGCTAATCCACCACTTCTTACATTCATAATTTGCATTGGATTTTCTAAATAATATTCCAATTTGAATAATACAAAATATAATCTTGCCGATAATATTGATACTGGTATTAATATTATCAGCAATTCTAATATAGTTTTCTCAAATTCTATTCCATATTTTCCATTATCCCTTTTGCATAGAATAATCCCTAAAACAAATGACATCGCAATAAATATTGCATACCAATAAATATCTACACCTAATATATTTATAGCAACATTGCTTATATTAAACTTTAAGCTTAATCCGGGAAATACAACCTTACTCATTTCACCACCTCAGATATTACTTTCGCTAAATACTTCATACTTAGTAAACACTGTTCCATTGTATTTCCTGTTGCTCCAACTTCTATAATTGTTGCTGCACTTGCTAATTGTTGATTATATCTGCTATCTCTTAATACTATTGGCTTAAATAATCCAGGATACAATTCATTTGCCTTTTGTTGCACTTTTATTGCAAACTTCAAGTTCTGTTGCCAGTTCGGATGTTCTAATCCCCCACCATTGCTTCCTATTACAAACATTAGCTGTGCCACTGTTTCTTCACCTATTCTCACACTTGGTGCATAATTATTATTACTACCTATTGCATCTCTATGCAAATCTATTACCATTTGAGCTGTACTATGACTTGCTAAAATATTTTTTACTGTAGTTAATGACCTTCCATATGAACCGCTATATGCCGGATAATCATGATATGTTTTATCATGAGTTACACTATATCCATATGAACTTAATTGAGTATCTAACTCGTCTCCAACTCGTGCAACTGTATAATTTAAATCTGTTGTTCTATAACTTCCTGTCATTGTATAATTATACTGTTCATCTGGCGTATAACTTTCACAGGTATGTGTATGAAATATAACTATATTATTTTTGTCAGATAGTTCAAAATCTGGAGTCAAAATCTCCTCGTTTAATTGAATATCTGTCTCGTTTTTTACTTTCACACCCTGATATTCATTAGTAAATTTACCTTCTATATTATTTTCCTTTATTTCCTCTGTCTGCATTCCAATTTGCGCTTGATCTACACTTTCTTTCTCTTCCTCATTATCTACTAAAGCTTCATTTTCATTCACGCCTGCATTTTCTTGTGTAAACATCCCTAGCATAGGCAATTGACTTTTTAATATATTTCTTGTACTCTGCCCCCTACTTGAAACTATAATCTTTTCTAGTTTTTCCGTATTCTTCACATTAATATCTGGTAATGTATCCTCTATACATTCCACAAAGCTATAAGTTTCTAAACTTTTTGTTACATTATTTTCTAAAGTTTCAAACTTTAAATATTTAAAATATCTAGTACAAACTCCTATAATAATAAGAAGAATTATTAATACTAGATATTTTTTTATTGTTTTTATATTTATTACTGTTATCATTGTTTTCTCCTTTGTCAAATATATACTATATATATATTCAACTCCGGCACTTTTTATTACCAATTTCCAGGCTTTAGCTCCAAATAAATTGGCTTTTCGTCCTTAAGCATTGCACTTTTTCCATGTCCTGGATAAATAATAACATCATCTGGCAATTTCATTAATTTATTTGTGATTGAACTCATAATATCAACTATACTACCTGTTGGCAAATCAGTTCTGCCCCAAGTTCCTTTAAATAAAGTATCACCACTAAATAACAATTTTTCATTTTCACAATATAAACATGTACTTCCCTTAGTATGACCTGGCGTATGAATTACTTTAAATTCTAATTTTCCAATATGAATTAAATCATCTCCATCAACCCTAGAATCTGCTTCCAATACTATCTCTGGCATCTGTATATATCCAACCAAATTAACATCTGGGTTGTTTAAATTCTCGCTTTCTATTCTATGAATTAATACTTTGCCACCACACCTTTGCTTTAGTTCATTAACACCTCCAATGTGGTCCCCATGGCAATGCGTAAGGTATATATACTTAACTTTGGCTTTTAATATATCTAACATTTCTACTATCTTATCTACTTCACTAGCTGGATCTATCACCATTGCTTCTTTCGTATCTTCATCAAATATAATATAACAATTTGTTGGATCTACTACATTAGTTTGTAATTGCAATTTTTTTAATATCATTCTTATGTACCCCTTTACTTTCTTCTTTTTACTTCGTAAACACTATCCACTTTTCTTAAAGCCTTCATTACTTTATTTAAATCATCTATATCATTTACTTTAACTGTTATTTCTGATAATACTGTTCTATCTCTATTAGTTTTACTATTAACAGCCATAAGTTCAACCTTTGTATCATAAATAGCTTTCAAAATATCAGCCAATAAACCTTGCCTATCATTAGAATAGGTTTCAATATCAACATCATACGATGTTTTCTTTGCGTCATACCATTCAACATCTATAATTCTGTCTTCTTCATTTAGCAATTCTTTTACATTTATACAGTCAACTCTATGCACAGAAACTCCTCTACCTTTAGTTATATATCCAATAATATCATCTCCAGGAACTGGATTACAACATTTTGATAATTTTACTAAACAATTGTCTATTCCCTTTACTATAATTCCATTGCTAGACACATTTCCTCTTATTGGTTTCTTTTCTGTAGCAAGTTGCTCAATTTTCTTCTCTATCTCCTCATCTTCATGTACTTTCTTGTATTCCTCTAGTATTCTAGCAATTATTTTTCCTGCTGATATTGCACCAAATCCTACTGCTGCATACATATCGTCAATACTATTGTACTTGTATCTATCTAATGCAACTTGAATCAATTCTGGCTTATGTAACTCTTTAGATGCCATTCCAATTCTTTTTATTTCTTTCTCAATTAAGTCCTTGCCTTTTTCTATATTTTCTTCTCTTTGCTCTTTTTTAAACCATTGCTGAATCTTATTTTTAGCACTAGAACTCTTAACAAATTTTAACCAATCTCTACTTGGTCCCTTTGCATTATCAGATGTAATAATTTCAACTATATCACCATTTTTTAATTTAGTAATAATAGGCATCATTTTAGAATTAATTTTACATCCCGTCATTTTATGTCCAATTTCTGCATGAATATTATATGCAAAATCTATAGGAGTAGAGCCAGTTGGTAATACCTTTATATCACCTTTTGGGGTAAATACATATACTTCATCCTCAAATAATTCTGTTTTTAATGTGTTTAAAAATTCTTCTGGTTCTTGCATTTCCTGTTGCCATTCCAATGTTTCTCTTAACCAAGCAAGTTTATCTTCTGTTACTAT
Organism: uncultured Clostridia bacterium; assembly: GCA_947632535.1. Taxonomy (GTDB): domain Bacteria; phylum Bacillota; class Clostridia; order TANB77; family CAG-508; genus CANRPR01. Next base: position 4,925 of record CANRPR010000039.1, read on the forward strand.
TACATTCTCTTTTTTATTCTTTCCTGCCTCTTTGTATGCCCAATGTGCCGCTATACCATATTCTGCAATTTTGTGCATATCCCATGTACGAATTTGTACCTCGAAAGGAGTTCCTTTTTCACCTATTAAGGTAGTATGTAAAGATTGATACATGTTAGGTTTTGGCACAGCAATATAATCCTTAAATCTACCTGGCATAGGATTGTATAACTCATGCACTACACCTAAGGCTGCATAACAATCCTTTACAGAATTAACTAAAATCCTAAGAGCAAACAAATCATATATTTGATCTAAGGTTTTGTTATCTCTCTTCATTTTTCTGTATATACTATATAAATGTTTCGCCCTACCTGTAATTTCCGCTTCTATATGCTGTACTTTCAGTTCTTTTTTTATCTCTTCCATGATTTTTTGTATAAAGGCTAATCTTTCTTCCCTTTTTTTATTTAGTCCTTCTACTAACTCTCTATACTCCTCTGGATATAGATATTTAAAACCTAAATCTTCTAATTCCCACTTCAAAGAATACATACCCAAACGGTTCGCAAGTGGTGCATACAAATCCATTGTTTCTTGTGCATTAGCAATTTGCCTATCCCTTGTCAAATACTTTAGCGTTCTCATATTATGAAGCCTATCTGCTAATTTTATCAAGATTACTCGTATATCCTTTCCCATTGCTAAGAACATTTTTCTGTAGTCTTCTACTTGTTGTTCTTTTAATGATGTATATTTTAACTTTGCAAGTTTAGTTAATCCATCTACTAAATCCGAAATTTCTTTTCCAAAATCTTTTGTAATATCCTCTATTGTAACATCTGTATCTTCAACTACATCATGCAACAAAGCTGCACATATTGTACTATCGTCTAGCCCCATTTCTGTTAATATATATGCAACTTGAAGTGGATGGATAATATATGGCTCACCAGATTTTCTTTTCTGATATCCATGACTTTGTAATGCACAATTATATGCTTTCATAATTAATTTTGTATTGGTACGCCAATTAATTTTCTTTCTCCTATTTATAATATCATTAATAGTTACATTATTATCTTCCTGCATATAAATTTCCCCTTTTTGTCAATTTATAGATTTCATAATATCTCTTAAATTAATTTGTATTGTCTTATTACCATTAAATTCATTTATCTCTAGTATTCCTACTACATCTACTTTATCACCTATAAGATACTCGTCTACTAATTCTCCCATATTAAAGCCTATTGCCTCTATTATATTCCCTTCGTCTTTTAGCGTTAATTTTAAGTGCTTTCCTTCTGATATTGCTCTGATAGAGTTTATTTTTAAACCTTTATATATAAATATTGGAGTTTTATTACCTTCACCATATGGTTCTAGTTTTTTCAATTCTTCCACAAAATCTATATTCATATTATCTATATTTATTTGTCCATCTATCTTAATGATAGGTTGTAAATCTTCCAAATTACTATTTTTAGCAATATCTTCAAACCTTGATTTAAATTCTTCAAACTTTTCTTTTTTAATAGTTAATCCTACTGCCATTGCATGTCCACCATACTTTTCTAGCAAATCACTACATTTACTTAGTGCCATGTGTAAATCAAATCCAGGTACGCTTCTTCCTGAGCCTTTACCAACTCCATCTTCAAAGCATAATAGCATCGTAGGTTTAAAATACATATCAGTAATTTTCGAAGCCACAATACCAATTACTCCATGATGCCAACGCTCATCTCCTAGTATAATTGAGTTTCTTCCTTCTTCTCCATTTTTTTCTATTTGCTCTAAAGCTTGTTTAAATATTTCTTTTTCTGTATCTTGTCTTTGCCTATTATATTGGTTTAGCTTATCAGCTAATTCTTCTACCCTTACAATATTATCCGACAGAAATATTTCTAGTGCTTCACACTCATGTCCCATTCTGCCACAAGCATTCACTCTTGGCGCTATTCCGAAAGAAATTGTATTAGAATCTATTGCTTTATATCCAGCAGATTTCAACAAATATTTTAAGCCTAAATTCTTTGTTACAGCTACTAATTTTAGTCCTAATTTAGCTATCACTCTATTTTCGTCTATCAATGGAACTATATCAGAGATTGTTCCTATACAAACTAAATCTAAATATTTTAAATACTCCTTTTCTTCTAACCCTAATTTTATTCCTAATGCTTGAATTAGTTTGAAAACAACACCCACTCCAGCTAACTGATTAAATGGATATTTACTATCTTTGATTTTTGGATCTATTACTGCCATAGCCTTAGGTAATTCTTCTGCTGGTTCATGATGGTCTGTAACAATAGTTTGCATTCCCAAAGAATTAGCAAAATCCACCTCTTCTATTCCAGAAATACCACAATCAACCGTTATCATTAATCTATAACCTTTATCATATATTTCTGAAATTGCCTCTTTATTTAGTCCATACCCCTCATCAAGTCTATTCGGTATATACTCTGCAACTTCTAATCCTCTCTCTTGTAAGAACTTTTTTAATACAGAAATACTAGTAATTCCATCTACATCATAATCTCCATAAATTATTATTTTTTCTTTTTCTTGTATGGCTTTCACAATTCTTTCTACAGCAATGTCCATATCTGGTAATAAATACGGATCATGAAAATCTTCTCTTGTTGGATTCAAAAATATTTTTATATCATTTTCATTTGTAATACCTCTATTAACCAAAATAGTAGCCAGTAAAGTATTAATATTAAATTTATTTGATATCTGCTCTATTTTAGTTGTTTCTGAATTATAATACTGCCATTTTTTGTTCATAATTTTCTCCCACTTTCTATATGTTTCATATTCTATAACATTTTAGCTAATTTTTAAATACTTTTTGCAAATAATTTTATCTAATACATTCAGTTACATTTTTTTCTTTTTTGCATATACTAATCATATGTTAAGAATGGAGGCAAGTTTATGTGTGGAATTGTTGGTTTTAGTACTTTCAATAAAAAACGAGATTCTGATAAAAACATATTAATGCAAATGACAAAAACTTTATCTAAAAGAGGTCCGGATGAAGAAAATTACTATTTTTCTAATAATATTTGTATGGGACATAAAAGATTAATTATTATTGATGCAGAAAATGGCAAGCAACCTATGAGTAGAAAGTATAATGATAGTGTATATACCATTGTGTATAATGGTCAACTATATAATGCTAATGAAATAAGAACTAGACTAATTGAAGAATATGGTTATACTTTTCAAGGATATTGTGATACAGAAGTAATTTTGAAAGCTTACATTCAATGGGGCAGTGATATTGTTTCAAAGTTCAATGGTATTTTTAGTTTTGCAATATGGAATGAAAAGAAAAATGAATTGTTTTTAGCAAGGGATCATTTTGGTATAAAACCTCTATATTATACAGTTATAGACAATAATATAATATTTGCATCTGAATTAAAAGCTCTTTTAAAATATCCTGAAGTCGAATTGCGTATAGATAGTCAAGGAATCGCCGAATTATTCGGATTAGGTCCTGCTCATACTCCCGGAGTTGGTATTTTTGAAAACATCTTTGAATTAAAACCTGCTCATTTTGCGATATTTAATGAAGGTGGTATGCGCATAACAAGGTATTGGAGTTTGGAAAGTAAGCCACATACTGATGATTTTAATAAAACTTGTTATAAGATAAAACATTTATTAAATGATGCTATTAGCAGACAACTTGTTTCAGATGTGCCTCTTTGTGCTATGCTTTCTGGTGGATTAGATTCTAGCATTATTACTGCTTTTGCAAGTAATTATTACAAGCGAAATAATTTGCCTACATTAGATACCTATTCTATCGACTATATAGATAATGATAAAAATTTTGTAAAAAGTGATTTTCAACCAAATTCTGATAATTATTATATTAATATTATGAAAAACTCTTTTAATACTAACCATCATGAAATAGTAATAGATACTCCCGAATTAGCTAATGCTCTTGAAGATGCAATGATTGCACGAGATTTTCCAGGAATGGCTGATGTAGATTCTTCTTTTCTATTATTTTGCAAACATATAAAAGCTGGAGCTACTGTGGCATTATCTGGTGAATGTTCTGACGAAATTTTTGGTGGATATCCATGGTTTTTTAGGGAAGATGCATTACAAAGTAATACTTTTCCTTGGTCTATCGCCCTATCTGAAAGACAGCAATTGCTAAATCCGGATATTTCTTTGAAGGTAAACTTAAAAGAGTATGTAGATTTCCGTTATAGAGAATCTTTAAATAATGTAGAAATATTGGATTGCGATAGTAATGAAACTGCTGAAAAAAGGAAGATTTCTTATTTGACTATAAATTGGTTCATGCAAACTTTATTGGACCGTTCAGATAGAATGTCAATGTATAATGGTTTGGAGTTGCGTGTTCCTTTTTGTGATTATAGGTTAGTAGAATATTTATGGAATGTTCCTTGGGAAATGAAAGCTTATAAAGGCAGAGAAAAAGGATTACTTCGTCATGTTGTAAAAGATTTATTACCAGAAGAAATTGTTGAAAGGAAGAAGAGTCCTTATCCAAAAACTCATAATCCTACTTATCTAAAGGTTGTAAAAGGAATGCTATCAGATATTATGAAAGATTCTAATGCACCTATTAATAATTTATTAAATAGAAAATATATTCTGGATATTTTGGAAACTGAAGGCAAAGCTTTTACTAGACCATGGTTTGGTCAATTAATGACTGGTCCTCAGCTTATGGCTTATCTTTGTCAAGTGAATATGTGGCTTGAAAGGTACCAGCCAAAAATTGAGTTATAAATATATGTAAAAATGGAGAATATTACAATTTAGCGATATTCTCCATTTTTCAATGATAACTCAACACATTATTTTATTTTTTCTATAAATTGCTCTTTCGTATATAAAATACCTTTTCCTTTTATTGTGCACAAAATGAATCCATATATTTCTTCTATTTTGTCAATGGACAAGAGTTTATTACACATAACCTCTAAAAAAAGATAATCCTCTCCTTTATAAGAACGATAAAAATACTTTTTTCCCTCTTTCTTGATATATTCATTCTTAGACAGGATAATTGTATCTTCTGGTTTATTTTCTGACAAACGATAATGCCATTTAAATAAATCACAATAAAAATATGCATTATGAATTATGCTTTCACACTTTTTTATAAGTATGTATTGTTGACACTCCCGACGTAGTTCTTTTTCATTTTCTCTCTCGTAATATTCTAATATGGACATTGTTTTCCCTGTAAAAGTATCATTATAGTACTCTCCATTAATAAAATCATGACATTTTAGCATTTTTGTTTCCTCCTGTTTTTTATAATATATTTAGAGTTATCTATACCTATATAATAGGCTTCAATTAAAGTGTACAATGATATTAACATATTTTTACGTTAATTTCAATCAAAATTACTGATTTTTTCTATATATTCACTATCTTCTATTTTAGAAATTGCAAAACATTTCTTTCCTAAATCTTTAATTGATGCACCGGCAATGGTACAATTCTTTGTTGTCTATTACTATAAATCTATCATGAAATTTGTTAGTATAGGCTAATTTTAAAGTAGGATATTGTTTATTGAATTTTTGAATGTCTAATTTCCTTAAATTGCTTTTTGATGATGTTAAAATTATTACTTCTACATCTTTATTTTTCTTTGATAGCATTTTTAAGATACTATCATCTATATAATTGTCTATGATTAAAATTTTATTTTGTGCAGTTTTTATAATATCTATTATTAAACTATAAGCATCATACATTTGTCCAACAAAAAATATTTTTTGTTTAAATTCTTCTTGTTTTTCTTTTTGTAGTTCTTCAAAGATAATGTCAAATTTTTTATCTTGTTCTAATAATTTATATTCAACTTTTGTTAACCTTTCGAAAACTTGTCCATTTGTTGATATAAATTTTCGCATTTCAACAAATGCTTCTACTATTTTTATGCTTACTTCAATAGCTATCTCGTTTTTTAATAATCCTGAAAGCATCAAAATTCCCTTTTCTGTAAAAACATAAGGTAATTTTTGTTTTCCTCCACGTGTGTTTGAAGTCGCAATTTGCGACTTCAAACTATTATACTCATTATTTGTTAGTCGAAAACAAAATTCTATTGGAAAGCGCTCAACATTTCTTTTTACTGTTTCATTTATTCTTTTTGTATCATAATGATATAGTATAGCCACATCACTATCCAACATTACTTGTTTTCCCCTTATGTTATAAATTAAATTTTTGATATTTTCTGTTTCATAATTTACTACATTTAATTCTTCGTTTATTGGTGCGATACTATTTTCTTTTTCCATACTATCACATCCTTTTCATTTTGCACATATTATAAAACATTTGTTTTATAATGTCAAGTATATAATTATTATTTTTAGTAGTATTTTTATAATTATTTTAGATTTTCAGCATTTAAATTTTTTAATTCTTCTAATATAAACTTTCCATCTTTCATTATTAGTGTATCATCAAAATAAATTTCTCCACCACCAAATTCTTTTCTTAGAATTTTAACTATATCCCAATGAATTGCTGACCTATTTCCATTATCGCTTTCTTCTAATGCCATTCCTGGAGTAAAGTGAAAACTTCCATTTATTTTTTCTTAGAGTATCAAAAGTTTGCTGTTCGTGTTTTTTTCTGACATGCAATGACTGGTCCTCAGCTTATGGCTTACCTTTGTCAAGTGAATATGTGGCTTGAGAAGTATCAGCCAAAAATTGAGTTATAAAGATTTTAGAGGTCGCCAAAAAGGCAACCTCTTTATTTAATACTATTACTATCTTTTTATAACCGAAAACATCTCTTTGGTTTTACATATTGTTATGCCAAACTTTCTTTCTTCGTTTCGGTCTTTCATTTTTGGCATAGGATTAATATAATTTCCATACGCCTCCAATATAACTGGAACTAGTACTATTACGATAATAGCAATTGATACAAAAAGATTTCTTAACATATTTTTTGCCTCCTTAAGTAATTATTATACTTTTAATCTATAAAATGAACTGACCTATGTTAGCATCAGAGGACTTTCTACTAAATTATATTTATAATATTAATATATTTTTACATTAATTTCAAGCCAAATCACTTATTTTCTTAACATACTCATTATCTTTTATTTTAGAAATTGCAAAACATTTCTTTCCTGAATCTTTAAGTGTGCTCCAATATGATATAAATCTTTGTTAAGTGAATATGTGGCTTGAAAGGTATCAGCCAAAAATTGAGTTATAAAGATTTTAGAGGTCGCCAAAAAAGCAACCTCTAGTACGATTCTTAATAATATTTTTCTCACCACCAGCTGTGTAAACATTTAAATTCTTTTTCTTCTAATTCTCGAATCTCTTTCTCTATATCCCTTACAAACAATCTTTGTTTTAATTCTTTTTCTCTGTCTTTTAAGGGAATCTCATCTAATTTTTTTTGTTCAATCTGCTTTACCATTTTCGTTAATTTTATCCGTTCTCTTATGCTTTCCAGTTCACTTGCCATGATTTTTGCTCCTTTCCAAAAGATGAAATTTTATTATTAAGAATCTCAAACTGAATAGAATTATATTCAATTAAATTATAACATAATTTTACTATTATTTCTAGCAAAACTGTTTATTTTTTCAAGGCTCTCCTATAAAGTTAATTAAAAGTAATTATCCCCCAGCTTAGCTGGGGGCTTTTTACTCATAACGCCTAAAAGGCTATGTTACAAGCAGAGCCTCAAG
>CANRPR010000040.1 GCA_947632535.1 uncultured Clostridia bacterium
AAGGTTAAGCTTATTGTTACCCCTGCTAGTATTAGTAACACTATTATTGTTATTACTAATGCTATTAATGTTATACCCTCTTCTTTTCTTCCTTTCATACATACATCTCCTACCTTTTCTTATGATTTTCAACACTTTTTTTTTGTGTTCTTTTATCATTTTACAGTAAAGATAATCTGTTGTCAAGTGGTTGCATAATATTTCATTTTTATTGTTCTAATTATATGAAAACATTACTCCTGTATAATCTTTTTGCATTTGATATTGTTTAATATTATGTAACTTACATAGTAGTAATTCATTCAAACTTTCTCACCTTTGCGGAGCAAAGCGGTTCTTTTTTGTGGCATTTGTTCAATCTGCTTTACTAAAAATGTAGAAGCGTCCCTAATTGGACAAAATGTCCAAAAAAGAACCGTCCCCATTTGGATATTTTTTGACATTTTGTAATATGTTGTGATATAATATAAGTATATATGCTATATGTTTTTCACACAAAAGAAAAGGAGGAATTTTTATGAATAGTAAAAAAATTTTTAAAATTATTATATCAATTATTATCTTAGCACTTGTAGTAGCAGCTATAATTATTGCTAAAAGATATATCGTTATCAGTCAAATCGTAAACAGATATACAGAAATTGATAACATGAACAATTATTCTTTTGTTGTCAAAAGAATTTCTAAAGATTCGCAAAACGTAGAAGATGTAATAGAGTGTAAACACAAAGATAATATAACTACTGTTACATATCAAGATCGAATGTTTTGGTATGATGCAAATACAAATGAAAACATTTCATGTTCCTTGAATGATTTAACAGCAACTACTGGCACTGGAGATTTATTACTTTTTGAATCTTTAAAACACCCTTTTTCGACAGATAATACATTCTTGAATAAACTAAAATTATCACTAAGTTATTATATTCATATTAATTCAGTTAAAGTTGAGGGTGAAAAGTGTTATACTTTAAATACTAATACTATAAGTACTATATATTACTATAAAGCAAGTGATAAAACTATATTAAAGTGGGAAACTTCTCCTTTAGACAATGTATATGAATGGTCATTTGGCTCAGTATCTGATGAAGATGTTGCTAGACCTAATTTAGAAGGATATGACATTAAGTAATGATTAATTTAGGAGATTTTTATGAATTATTATGAAATTTTGCAGGTCGATAAAAATGCATCCAAAGAGGTTATTGATAAGGCATTTAAGGTTCTTGCAAAGAAATATCACCCAGATGCACAACCTGAAGATAAAAAAGAATTGTTTGAAGAACAATTTAAAGAATTAAATAATGCTTATGAAGTTTTGTCCAATCCTGAAAAGCGTACTGAGTATGATGCTACTTTAGATTCTCAAACATTTGACCCTCAATTGATTGAGAATATGAAGAATTTTCAAAATGAATTAATTGAACAAAATAAGCAGCTTTCTAATCTTGTAAACGAATTACAAAATAAGTTAATGATATATGAGAATAATCCAAATTACAATGTATATAATAGTTATGTTCCACCTGTTAATCAATATTATGAGGTGCAGCATACTCCAAAGAAGCATGAAAAACACCATTTTTTGAAAAATTTTATTTCTTTATTGTTAACAATTTTAGTATTTGTTGTTGTTTGCATTGTTTTATGGCACATCCCATATACTCACAACCTTTTTGTTGGATTTTATGAAAATAACCCTATTATAAAAGAAATCGTAGATTTGTTTTTTTAATAAATCTACGATTTTTATTTTATCTGTCTGTTCCTTGTTCTTTCTTTTTCTGCTTTTCCTTATCTCGTTCATATCTTCTTGAATATTCATAACATTTATACATTTCGTCTCCTAAGTCTAAAATACTAGCATCTTTTTCGGCATCGTAAATAAAATCTACATCTAATATTACTAATTCACCCTTCTTCAAAACCTTTTGCTCATTTTCTGTTTCAGTATTTCTTCCATATATTCCAACTGACTCATCTTTTACTGTAATTTCTTCGCCATCTACTTGATAGTTTATTTTATTATCTTTTAATAATCTACCTAGATTCTCTGGTTTCATGTCTGTCCATACAATACCTCTATCACGCATCTCTTTATAAATAGCATAAATTTGCTTGTCAATTTCTTCGCCACTTAAATTTTCATACCATTTATCGTCTACTAAATTGTCTACTTCAATATATATACTTGGTTCGTTGCTTTTTTGCCCTTCTTTATAATCATATACTGCTCTTCTAACTATTGGTTGCAAAATTCTAGGATCATATCTTATTTTTTTACTATTTAATCCCTTTTGGAATTTTAATACATATTCGCCAATTTTAAAAGCTTTTGTATATTGTCCGCTTCCTAGCTCTTTAACATCTTCTATATTTACATTTTCATGTTGTATTAGCTCCTGTATTATCATATATATACCTTTTTTAGTCATACTATCTTCTATTGTGTCTTCAATCATGGTAATTTGCCTTAGCAAAGCATCGTCCATCTTGTCAAGATCTAAACCAGTTTGCAAATATTGCTCCACGTCATTTTTAGATATTCCCGGAACTTGCGTAATTACAGTCATTAGTTGCTCCATTTCATGTTCCTCTTTGCATCTATCTATTATTTTGTTTAAATCTCTTTTTAATACATTTTGCATTGATTCTATTTTGCTCACATTGTCTATAAGCATTATAACAAGAGGTTTATATTTTTCATTATCATAGTTTTCTTTAAAAGCCTTTTCTAATTTTGCATCTGCGTCCTTCTCTTCTCCTAATTGTTGCCAAATCTCCAATAATTGATCCTTGTCTAACCCAAGTATGATTCTAGGTAATTCAGCAAATACTTCTTCCCTACCTATAACTGGTATTAATATATTCATAATTTTACATAATATTCCATATTTATTATTTGCTACTATATCACTAAATTTTTCTTTTAGCTTAGCATCTGCTCCTTCAATATCATAAACAGCTTCTATAAATTGTAATCTGTTTTTGCTACACATTTCATACCATTCGTCAAAATTGTTTATAATTTCTTTGCCTTCTCCATTTTCTTTTTTATATTGAATTAAATCCGCTCTGTCTCTTTCTACAACTTTGTTTTTAAAAAAGTCAAATTTTTTATCAATTTGTTTTTTAATATCAATATCCTCTTTAAAATTATCTATAATATTTATCAAATAATCATCTTGACATTTATCTATTAATTTATCAAATTCATTTATTATTTTTTCATGTACCTTAGGAAATCTATTAAAGTTTTCCATAAATCTCGAAATGTCGGTTGGTCCAAGCATATCAATTATCATATCGAAATTATCATATATTTCATTGTCTATTCCATTTACTTTTAAAATAACATTCAAAAACGATGTTAAGAAAAGCTTGTTACACTTAGATATAAGCTCCTTAAAATGTTTTATTACTTCTTCTTCTTTGTTTTTTCTTATTAATTCTGCTGTAAAACTACTTACTTGTGTTGATGTTACTTTTTCAAATTCTTGCTCGAAATCCATATTTTCACCTATCTTCTATTTTCATATTTTCTAATTTATATTTTAATCCTGTGTTTCTTGTTTTTGTATTTGCATTCTGTATCATGAATTGAATAATTTTGTCACTTCCTATTATAATTAATAGCTTTTTTGCTCTTGTAATTGCTGTATATAGCAAATTTCTAGTTAGTAGCACGGGTGACGATGGTGCAACTGGTACAATAACTACATCAAATTCGCTTCCGTTGTGCCTTGTGTATTGTTATTGCGTATGCATGTTCAATTTGCTCTAGCTCTGAAAATGCATACCATGCTATTTTATCGTCATCAAATTTAATTTTGACTTGTTTTTCTTCTTCGTCAATTTTTTCTATTGTTCCATACTCTCCATTAAAAACTCCGCTTCCGTTTTCATATGTTGGCGACTTTCTTTCCCAATATATATCGTAATTATTCTTTATCTGCATAATTCTATCGCCTTTTCTAAAAATTACTCCCATAGTTTGCTTTTCTTGCTTAGTTGGGCTGCTTGGATTTAATTCTTGTTGCAATATTTTGTTTAGCTCTTTTGTGCCTGTGATTCCTTTTTTAGTTGGCGATATAATTTGTATGCTTTTGAAGAAGTCATAATCTCCATAGTTTTGTAGTCTTCCTTTGCATAATGATATTATTTCTTTTACTATTTCTTCTTGGTTTAATTGTTTTATGTAGAAGAAATCGTCCATAACGTTTTCCACTTTTGCTTGTTCTTGTGTTATAAAGTTTTCACCTTTATTCACTCTATGTGCATTAACAATTATTTTGCTTCTTGCAGCTTGTCTAAATATTTTATCTAAATGAATGGTAGGTATCCTTTTAGATTGTATCATATCATCTAGTATGCTACCCGGTCCAACAGATGGCAATTGGTCTGCATCTCCTACTAATATTACTTTTGTTCCTAAATAAATTGCTTTCATAAGATAATTCATTAAGAATACATCCACCATTGATACTTCGTCAACAATTACTACATCTGCATCTAGTGGTGCTATGTCAAATTCTACTGAACCGCATATTTCCTTCTTCTTGAATTTTGCCTATTTCTAATAGTCTATGTAAAGTTTTGGCTTCCTTATCTGTTGCTTCACTCATTCTTTTAGCAGCTCTTCCTGTTGGAGCGCATAATACTACTTTTTTTCCTTCTTTTTCGTATAAATTTATAATTGCTTTTATTATTGTTGTTTTTCCTGTACCTGGTCCTCCTGTGATTATACATACATTGTTTGCATTTATCATTTCTATTGCTTCTTGTTGTTTATCAGATAGTTCCATTTCTAGTTCTTTCTGAATTTTTTTGATTTCTGATGATATCTTTCTTATTTTTTTTGTATTTTGTGCTTGTATTAATTTTATGATTCTTTCGGAAATGTAATATTCTGCCTTATAGAATGGAACTAAGTATACCCATTGGCTATTATCTTCTCTTTCTTCTATTACTATTTCACCAGCTACATTTAGATTAATTAAACTATTTGCTATATCTTCTTCTGATACATTTAATAAGTCTCTTACAAAAGAAATTAAATTATCTTTTAATACACAGGTATGTCCATTATAGCTAACTCTTAGTAGACTATATTTTATCCCGCTTTTTATTCGTATTTCGTTATTTTGCAATATTCCAATTTCTAATGCCATTTTGTCTATTTGCTTAAAATCAATTCCTCTTGTTAAGTCGACTAGTAAATATGGATTTTCTTCTATTTTTTCTATTGTATTTGCTCCTAGCTCTTTATATACTTTTTTGGCTTGGTCGGCTCCTATTCCAAATTTATCTAAGAATCCGACAATTTGCCATATTTCCCAGTTCTCGTTAAAAGTTTGTGCCATTTCTATTGCTTTTTGTTTCGTAATGCCTTTTATTTGAGCTAGTTTCTCTGGTTCATACTTAAATATTGAAATTGTCTGCTCACCAAATGTATTGACTATTTTTTTTGCAGTGCTTTCTCCTATTCCTTTTATTGTGCCATTTGCTAAATATCTTTCTAATGCTGATAATGTTTGTGGCATTACTTTTTCAAAGGTGTCTACTTTGAATTGCCTTCCATAATCTTGGTGAGTTACATATTTTCCTAGCAAATTTAGGGTATCTCCCACTAATATAAATGGTAAATACCCTACAATTGTAATTTCCTCTTCTTCTGTTTCAAATACAGCTATAGTATAGCTATTTATTTCATTTTGATAAATAATTTCTGTTACTTCACCAGTTATTTGCACAGTAGCCCTCTTTTCTATAATCCTATGTTTAATATTTTTCCTTGAAATTCGCTAATATATCCTAATTCAAATATAATTAGAAGTATTAATATTATAAAAATAATAAAAAATCTTTTCTTTAGTTCTCCTTCTTCTATAATATTTTCTTTAAATTTGTTTAATGCATTAGCTATATATGGAATTAATATTATAAAGTTAATTGGAGAAAATATTAGTATTGAAGTATTTTTGGTTCCTTTAATAATATCTTCTTGATATCCTCCTTTTATTTTTCCAGTTGTAATATTGCATATAATCATTGTGACAATTATTGCTACTATAATTCCCATTATTATGAATTTTACTTTTTTATCTTGTGTAAATGCTGGTATATAGTGATAAACAATAATAATTCCTATTATATATATAACCATTGATAATACTATCATTAATCCCATTTATTTCACCCTCTATTATTTTCTTCTCGCAAATTTTTTCTCTATATCTGATTTATCCATTTTTATTGCTGTTGGTCTTCCATGTGGACATGTAAATGGATTTGGTAATTTTAATAATTCTTCCATTAAGTTGTCCACTTCTTCTGGAGTTAACGCCATGTTTGCTTTTACTGCTGCTTTGCATGCAACTGTTGCAATAAATTTTTCCTCAATTTCTTGTTTAGCAGTTCTAGCTACAGTATTAATTTCGTCTAAAGTTTCTAAGAATAACTCCTTAGTATCTAGATTTAAGCATATATTTGGTACTCCATTTAATTTTATTGTGTTTTCGCCAAATTCTTCTAGTACAAAACCTGCCTGTTGGAACATATCCATGTTTTCTCTTGCTATTGACATTTCTTTATGTGAAAGTGTGATAATGTCTGGTAATAATAGCAATTGTGAGTCTTTGTTTTCGTCCGCATAGTAATTTGCTTTTACTTTTTCGTACATTATTCTTTCATGTGCTGCATGTTGATCTAAAATGTACATTTCATTTTCAATTTCAAGTATTATATATGTTTTAAATACAACACCTACAAATTTGTATTTTGGTTTGTTATATTGTTCAATGTTTTCAAATACTGAAATATTGTTATCTTGAACAATATCGTATGCATTTATTTTTTTCTCTTCTTCTTTCTTTTCTTCTAAGGTAGTAGCTGGTAATTTTCCAAATGTTTTTTCATACATATTAGCAAATTCTGGAGATGTTTTTTGTGGTATTGGTTCGTTTACAGACATATTTTCTTGGCTAGAAATATTATCCTCTTGGGTAGGAATATTATTATTATTATTATATATTTCGTTTTGTTGTTCTTCTTCATTTATTTCTAATGGTGGTTCTGTTGTAATTGTTTGTATTGTTGGTGTAGCTGTTTTTTCTACTCTTAGATTTTTTTGTATTTCCATTAATTTTTCAAACATGTCTTCATGCTGTGTTAAATTCAAGTCTATATTGTTAGTTATTTGATCTAGATTTTCATTATTATTAATATTGTTTAAATCATTATTTTTTGGCATATCTACATTATTTGTAACCTGTGGTGTTTGTATTTCTACATTATTTGTGACAGGGGTTTGTATAATATTGTTCATAGAGTTTGTGTAGTCTACCATATTTGGAATGTTAAATGGATTGTTTGAAATATTCTCTTTATTAACAGTTGGCTCTGCAATATTTAGATTAAAAGCATTGTTTGGAGTAGCTCTAACTTGTTCTTGCGCAATGTTTCTATTGTATATATCTTGTATTATATTATTTTCGTTTTCTTGTATTGCTCTTTCTTTTTCTTGGCTATCTGCTATTTTTCTAAATAGACTTGCTATACCGTTAACTGCTGCTTTTGGCTCCTTTTGTTCTTTATTTTCAAATTTCGTTTGTTTTATTCCATCTAGTTCCATATTTCTATCTGCATTTGCAACTAATTCTGATTTTAATAAAGTATCTTTTATTGCATGATATACTGCTTTAAATACTATGTTTTCGTCTTGGAACCTTACTTCTAGTTTTGCTGGATGTACATTAACATCTACTCTATTTGGTAGCATTTCTAGGTTTAGTACTAAAAATCCGTATTTTCCAATTGGTAATAGTCCTTTAAAGCTGTTCTCTGTTGCTCCAGATAAAGTTTTATCCTTAACATATCTTTTATTTACGAAGAACATTTGGTTACTTCTATTTGAACGTGCTATTTCTGGCTTTCCAACTACTCCAGTTATGTGTACATCTTCATATTGATAGTCTACTGGTAGCACTGCTGTTGCAACATCTTTTCCGTAAATTGAATATATTACATCTTGCATATTTCCATTACCATTTGTTTGTATTACTGTTTTGCCTGAGTTTATAAGTTTAAATGAGATGTTTGGATTTACCAAAGCTAATCTTGTTATTACATCTTCTATATATCCTGATTCTGTGTAGTCTTTCTTTAGGAATTTGTAGCGCACAGGTGTGTTGTAAAATAGATTTTCTACTGTAATTGTAGTTCCATTTGTGCAACCTGTTTCTTCCTGTTCTAATATTTTTCCTCCTTCTACTACAATTCTATTTCCAACAGGACTTTCTGCTGTTTTTGATAACATCTCTACATTTGCTATTGCTGCTATACTTGCTAAAGCCTCTCCTCTGAACCCCATAGATGTAACTCTATTTAAGTCCTCCGCGCTTCTAATTTTACTTGTAGCATGTCTTTCAAAGGCTAATTCCATATCATCAGCATTTATTCCCTTTCCATTATCTACAACTCTGATGTATGATATTCCTCCATTTTTTACTTCTACTGTAATACTATTTGCACCAGCATCTATTGAATTTTCTACCATTTCTTTTATAACAGATGCAGGTCTTTCAATAACTTCCCCCGCTGCAATTTGATTTATTGTTAATTCATCTAATAACACAATATTTCCCATGATTTTCTCCTTTTTATTTGTTCATTCTGATAAGAATTATATCATTTTTTCATAAAATTTGTATAGTGTTTTGTAATATTTTTATATATGTTTTTTTGTAACACCTTATTTCGTTTTTGAATAATATATATCATACATTGAAAGGAGGGAAATGTTATGCCAGAAAATAGAGGTTGCGGTTGCGGATGTGGTTTCGGTGGTGATAACTGCATTTGGATAATAGTTATCTTAATATTAATCTGCTGTTGCTGTGGAAATGGTTTCGGTGGAGGTTGTGGATGTTAATTTTCCACCATATGAATAAGGGTAGGTTGCTGTAAACCTACCCTTTAATTTTATTTTTTTATTCTTTTTCAAATGTTCCGTATTCTGGTGCTTCCACTTCTTTTATGATTTTTGTAGCTTTAACTAATGCTGGAACATATAATAATAATTGCACAGCATATATAATGATGCTTCCTATTCCTTCTGATCCACCTGTTACGTAATTTCCTAAAGTATTGCTTGAAAACATTACAGCCTGCATTAAGAAAAAGTCATTTAAAGTATGAACTAAAGCAATAGCCCATAAATTTTTTGTTTTCAAATATATGGCTGCTAAAAGTACACCTATTGCACCTGTTTGGAGAGTTTTCCCTATTGATTCGATAATGCCTGTTAAGTCGTAGCTTCCGCCTATTACATATGTATAAACGTGAACTGCTCCAAATATAATAGAAGATGTTATTATAGCTACCCAAATGCCTTTAATTGTTTTTCCTGTTTTGCTTAAAATTCCTTGAAATACTACACCTCTAAATAGGCTTTCTTCAAATAAACCTATTGTAATACAGAATACAAAATAAGATAATTCTTTTATTAATAAATCTGTTGAAAATCCATAATTAAGAACTCCTGGAATAAATATGAACATTCCTAAAATAAAAGCTAGAATTAGAATATATCTACTTTTGCATAATGTAAATGAAAAACCTTCTTTAACTTTTGATAACGAGTCTTTCGCTCCCATTAAAATTATAATTCCAAACATAATAGCAGATAACACTAAACGTAATAGTGCCATTAGTAAAGGATTATTGCTGTCAAGTGGTATATATATTATTGAAGCCACTCCTATTATTAAACCTATAATTGCTACTAATATTGGATGTTTCCTCATTGATTTTACCATTTTCTTTTTCTCCTTTTTATTTGATTTTAAAATGTTAATGACTTTATAATATATTATGATAAAATGTTTAATAGTAATAAAATTTTATCATAAAAAATTTTACAAATCAATATTTTTTGCATTTTTCGACTGTTTAAGCAAAAAAAGATGGAATTAAGTACGCTTTATTAAAATTCATGATTTGCATTGCATTTGTGTATAAAATGTGATACAATACATATAATAGAATATAGGAGGTGTTAGTTATGGCTAAAACAGATACTTTGCATATAAGAATAGAACCTAGTGTTAAGCAAAGAGCTGAAGAAACATTAAACGATTTAGGTTTATCTATTACTGAAGCTATTAATGTGTTTTTAAATCAAGTTATATTAAATGATGGAATTCCTTTTGAAGTTAGAAAACCTAAATTTAATAAAGAAACTATACAAGCAATTGAAGATACAAAGAATGGTAAAAATTTAAGTAAAACCTTTGATAGTGTAAATGAAATGTTTGAGGAGTTGGATAAATAGTGCTAAAAATTAGATATAGCAATCAATTTAAGAAAGATTATAAATCAATTCAAAAAAGAGGTTATGATATTAATAAATTAAAGGTTGTTGTTCAATTATTATTAGAAGAAAAACCTTTGCCAGCTAAATACAAAGATCATTATTTAACTGGTAATTATAAACGGATTCAAAGAATGTCATATTCAGCCTGATTGGCTTTTAATTTATTGTATTGAAAAAGATAAATTAATATTAACTATTTCTAGAACAGGTTCCCATTCTGATTTGTTTTAATAGGTTATATTATTAAAAATATATTAAGAGGCAGAAAAAAATTTTTTCTGCCTCCAAATTTACGGAAAACTATCAATAATTCACAAAAATTTTTTGTGGGAATGTGTCATTAACTTTATTATAAGCTTCTTCCGGTGTACTAGCACATTCTTCACAAACATAATCATATGCTGTGCTTCCATCTTGATAGCTTATGCATTCAGTATCATACTTTTGATAAATTGCAACAATTTTTATAAAAAAGAAACCTCTTTCGAGGAAAAGAAATAATTTTACTTTTTTAGGACAAATTATTCGTCCATTTTAATGAAATAGATGTCTTCTGGGTCCATTGGATGCATCCTAAATGCAATATCTGTAGCTGTAATGCCGACCACTTCTACCCATTCAGTTTGAGTATTATACTCAATCAACGCAGATGTTGCAGGAAAGTCTTTAGTTGCATTCCAATGAAGTTCATGATATGCCAATTTACCTGAAACATTCTTTTCGTCTGCAGTAGAAAGCAGTTTTTCTAACGCATTCTGGTGCAAGAAAATCCATGCATTCTTTGTCCGTTCTCCCATTTCTGCCAAGATGTCTAACGGACACTTGTCCTTCGGTACAATTATTACTTCTTTTTTCATAGTAGTTCCTCCTTAAATTGTTTATAGTAAACAGTACCTACAAATATGAGATATTACTCATACCTAATTATATTGTACAATATTTTACATAAAATTGCAAATTTTTTCAATAAATGTAGAAAAAGATTATTTAATATATTATAATCGTTTCAATTAAATTTATATATTTTTATAAAATGAAAAAATCTTACTTAAAAAATAATATTTCAGCTTTATTAATAATTAAGAATGGAGAAGAATAGATATGAAAAATTTAGTAATTCTTGGTGCGTCGAGAGCTGGAAAAACTACTTTGGCAAGAAAAATATGTGAAATATATCCTAATTATCATTTAATAAATGGGGATTCTATAAGAAGTGCATTTCAGAAAACATTACCACAAAATAATATCAATAAGTATAATGGAGCGGGAATGAAAGATGATTTTGCAAAATTTTGTGCAAGCTATTTTAGAAATCAAATAAATAGAAACAAAGATTACTTTAATTATATTTTTGATAGTTGTGATGTTTCTGTTGAAAATGCTTTAAAATATTTTCAAAATGATGACAGCATAATTATCTTTTTAGGATATGCAGATATAGGTGAAAAAGAAGCTTTTGATAATTACCGAAGATATGAGAATCTAAATGATTGGACTGTTAAGAGAACCGATGAAGAGTTATTATTTCATGCTAAAACCTGGATTTTAAATAGTAAAACGTTTAAAGAAGATTGCCTTAAGTATAAAATTCCATATGTTGACACATCATTTAAGCGAGAAGAGGTACTTAAGACTTTAGTTTCTAAATTATTATTAGAATTACCTAATTAGAATCTTCTAAATTATATAGTATAAGTAATAACAGAAAATACAAGTATAAAATATTTTTGAAAATTTTAGTACAAATTAAAAAGATGTCTTTATAGAACTATAGTATCCCATAAAAACACCCAGTTTGGTGCCAGTGGTGGATAATATTAACTAAAAGCTATTGATTTTAGCGCTATTTTCAAGCTATCACTTAATTTTTAATGTAGTTATTATACTACATTAAGAATTAAAATCAAATCCTTTATTTATTCCTTTAGTATAAATTTTATATGTATAATTGCGAAATAAAAATAATAGGTTTCCATATTCTCCAGAACAATATTTGTTAGTTAATAGAACTTATAAAAAACTATAATGATATAAGAGAAAAATTCTATCATAATAAAGGCTCTATTTCATATTTAATATTTCAATATGAAAAACTATTCGGCATAAATAGAGAAAATGTCTTAAAGTCGAATGTAAAAAGAATCACACCAGAATTAATTAGATAAATAAAGAAAATGGAGGAATATTCTAGACAAGCTATATTTTTAGTAAAAAATAAAATTAATACTGATGAACAATTGCTTAATTTTGAAAAAGC
>CANRPR010000041.1 GCA_947632535.1 uncultured Clostridia bacterium
ATCTGTTGTCAAGTGGTTGCATAATATTTCCTTCGGAACTTTCCGACTATATAGAAACACTACTCCCATATATGTTTCACAAGTATAGTATGTCAGAATATTATGTAATGCATACATTATAATTTAAACTTTAGCGAAAACAAACTTTGCTCTAGCAACACCGCTCCTTCACCCGTGCACCTTTGCGAAGCAAAGCGGTTCTTTGTATGGCATTTTGTCCATCGCATTTTCTAATTTTGTAGAAGCGTCCCAACTTGGACATTTTGTCCAAAAGAGAACCGTCCCCAAATGGACAAAATGTCCAAAAAAGAACCGTCCCTAATTGGACAGTTCTATCAATTTATATTTTATATTTATTCTATCTAATATGTTTTTTTCTCGGTCTGTGCATGTGAATATCATAACTTGTCTATCTGTATAGTTGTCTTTTATATATTTTAATATATTGGTTAATCTTTCTTCGTCAAAATAAGCGAAGGGCTCATCTAATAATATTGGTAGTTTTTCTTCAGATATTTCGTCTATTGTGCTTAAGCGCAATGCCAGATATAGCTGATCTATTGTACCTATGCTTAGTTTATTCGCATCTGTATAATTACCGTTTTCTAATTCAACTGTTATTCCTTTTTCACTATTAAATCTTACATTTTTGTATTTATTATTAGAGATATGTTTTATTATATTTGATAATTTTTCTGTGAATTTTGGTGTAACATTTTGTTTCATTTCTTCGTATGCTTTTTCTATTTCTTGTTTTGCCATTTCTATGCTTTCGTCATATTGTATTAGTTCTTTGTATTGCTGATTTAAATTTGCAAGTGTTTCCTCAATTTCCGCCATGTTTTCTAGTTTTGGTAATATATTCTCATTATCTAGTTCTAAACGATGCTTTTTTAATTGTAATTCATTTATTGCGTTTTGCATGTTTGCTATTTGCGCCTCTATGTTACTTTCATTATTTATTTCGTTTATTATTCCTTGCTTCTGCAATTCAAAGTTTGCTTTTATTTGATTTTCTAATGTCTTGATTTTTTGTTCTTGCTCTTGTTTTTGGTTTTCTAGTATTTCAATTTGCCCTTTTATTTTTTCTTTTTGTATTTCTTTTTCTTTGTTGACTTTTGTTATCCACATTTTTTTGTTTTTTTGTGATATTGTTTGCACTGCTATGTACACAATTGTTAATATCATAGGTATAAATTTTATTATAGTATTTTCTATAAATATTGCTACTGCTATGCTTATTGCTATTGCTAAGATTGCAATTATTATTTTTGTATTATTCTTTTTATTTATTTTTTCTGGTTTTATTGCTTCTAATTGTTCTTTTAAATTAATTAGTTCTTTATTATAGTTTTCAATATTGTTTTTATTTATATTTATTTTTTCTTGTTCTAATTTATTAGCATCTTTTATTTCTTTTATTTTTTGCATTTTTTTAAATATTTGTTGTTTTTCCTCTATTTGTATGTCTATCTGTTTTCTTTCTTCTTCTATTTCATATTTCTTATCTTGATATTCTAGTAATTCTTCTTTTTCTTGTTGTAATTGTTGCAATCTATTTTGTATTATATTTATTGGCCTATCTTGACTTCTTTTTGTTCCTATTTCCTCTAGTTGTTTTTTATTTAATTTATTCATTACTTTCTGAAATGATATGTTGTCTTCTCCAGTGGCTATTATATTTGATAATTTCTGTACTAGTGTTGTTTGGTTTTTTGAATCTAATTTTATTTCTCCCTGCTCTGAAACTATTGTAGATATGAATAATTCTTCGTCTATTTTCGTTTGGTCATAGAAAAATTGATTTCCTTTTGTTTTATCTATATTGAATTGTGCAGAAATATCTTCTATATTTTCGTTAAATATTTTTGGATTTTTTTTATTAAATTCTCTATATATTTCAAATTGTTCTTTGTTATTTAATTCATATTTTATTTTTCCACTGAATTCTTCTCCTGTCCATGGTGTATATTTTTCGAAGTCTGTGATTTCTTTTCCATTTTTATTTTTAGATAAACCGTAAAACATTGATATTATGAATTTTAAAAGTGTAGATTTTCCCGCTTCGTTTTTGCCATATATTATATTTATATTGTCATTGAAATTTATTTCTTTATTTTGTAATTTCCCAAAATTATTTATTTTTAAGTTAGTAATTTTCATTACACTGACCATTCCTTTCTGAGTATAATGCTTGAATAATATTAATAATTTTTACATGTTCTCTAATCCTATTTGTATTGCTTTCATTATTTTTTCTTTTTCTTCTGGCTGTTGATTAATTTTTTGAAGCATATTTTTTACAAATATTCCTTTTAAACTATTTTGCTTAGCTATTTCTTCTAAATTTTGCTTAATTTTTGTTTTGTCTTTTATTTTTATAATTTTTTCGTCTGTATATGTTTCCAGTTCATGTGAATTTATTTCAAAGTTTTTCTGCCCTATTAAGTTTAATTCATAAAACTTATTGTTTTCTAGCTGTATTGAGTTGATTTGTTCTATTAGTTCTTCTTTTGAATATTTTTCGCTAATGTCTAGCTCGTATTCTGTAAATTCTTTTTCGTCTAATGGAATAAAATCTATTTTTAAGTTTTTATTTTCACTTATTTCGCCTACTATCATTCCATGTTTACCTAGTTCGTCAAAGCCTAATGAAATTGTAGATCCAGGATAAATAATTTTTTGGTTTTCTTCTTCGTTGTAATATGGCTTATGTATATGACCTAATGCAACATAGTCAAACCCTAATTTTTTTAATTCATTTTTTGGCATTGGATTGTAATTATAATATTTTTCGCTTCCAGCTGATGCAGCATCTATTGCCGCATGTGTTAATAGTATGTTTATATCGTCTTTTTGTTCTATTTGTATTTCATTTATTAATGAGTTTTCCATATAGAAGCTACCAAAACCGTATCCATAGATGTGTATATTTCCATTATCTACTTTTTGAATCTTGTTTTGGAATATGTATACATTTGGCGCCCAATTGTATTTGCTGTAGTATGAATTTTTTAGGTATGGATCATGGTTCCCTGGCACTATATATATTTTTGTTTGTGGTATTTGCATGAATAATTGGTTTATGTATTCTATTGTTGATTTTTTTATGTATTCTTGTTCGTATAGGTCACCGCATATGAATAGATATTCTATTTTATTTTCTAATATATATTGTATTATTTTTTTTAATATATTTCTTTGTTCTAATCTTCTTTGTATGCCGAAGTTGTTTTTGTTTAATGTTGTAAATGGTATATCGAAATGCATGTCTGCAATATGTACAAATTTCATTTTATTTTCCTCCTAAGAACTGTTGTTTGTATATTATCATTTTATATTTTTTTTGTCAATTATTTTTATAAAAATAAAAATAGAAAATATTGTACTATTATGTAGTAAAATATTTTCTATTTTCTTTTTTAATATTTATTCAATTTTATTCGTTGTCGTCTAGTGGTCCAAATAGTTCGTCAAATTTTGCTTCTAACTCTTTTTGTAAGTCTAAATCCATTTCTTTATCTTCCTCTAACTCTTCTTGTGGTAATACTGGTGCTTCTTCTTTTTTTGGTATTTGTATTTCTTGTTTTATGTCTGTCTTTGTATCTGGATTAGTATCTTCAAATAAATCGTCTAGTGATTCTACTTTTAAATTTTCTACTTCTTTTGCGTCATTTTCAACATATGGATTATATGGATTGTATTTTCTCCATAATCCTCTTTCTATGCCATTGTAGTCATTATGACTTATTCTGTAAGCATCTAATTTTCTTGCCATTCCTGTTTGGAAATAGTAGAATTTTTTTGCTTTTACTGGTTTTATTCCTTTTTCATAGATTATACATAGGTCATTATCCATTCTTCTTAATTCGTCTGGTGTCATTAGTGCTCTAGCCATTACTTGATCTGACACGCTTGAACCTTGTCTCCAGTTGTGCTTGTCTTTGTTTAGTGATACGCTTTCTCTTTCAATTGTTTTTTCTCCTAGTGCTTTTGAAAAGTATTCTACTGTTTTTTGTGAGTTACTTCCTAGGAATACATGTGTATCGCAGTTACCAATTATTGTTTCGTATGATTTTTCATATACAGCTTCTAGTTGGTCTAGGTTTTGTAATATAACGCTGAAAGATATTTTTCTACTTCTACTTGTTGATATTTTTTTGTCAAAGTCTGGTACTCTACCTATGTTTGCGAATTCGTCTAGTATGAAGTATGTTGGTACTGGTAATGTTCCTCCTGATTTGTCTGCGAAATCATATAGTTGTTGTATCATTTGTGAGAAGAATATTGTTAGTAAGAAATCGTATGCAGTATGTGTATCTGATGAAATTACATAGACTGCTGTTTTTTTCTTAGCTATTTCTTCAAAGTCTATTGTATTTGTAGAGGTTAATTCGGCTATTTCTTTTGAATCGAATTTACCTAGTTTTGACTGTAAAGAACTTAGTATTGAACCATATGTTTTTTCTGGCGCAATTTCTATTGATTTATAGTTCATTCTTGCAGGATGGTCGTATGGTAGTTGATTCATTAAATCTGTTAGTAGATTACTTCCTCCATTTTTATTTGCTGCTCTTACCAGTTCAGCACAACTTGCTAGGTTTTGTTCTTCTAATGGTCTAGTTGCCATTAGATAATATATTAATGCTTTTAGTAGCATTTCTGCCATATCGTCCCAATATGGATCTGCTGAAGAGTCTGCAGATTTTTGTCCTTTAACTACTGTATTTGCTATGACATCTACATCTAGTTCACTATTTATGTGCATTAGTGGATTGTATCCATCACTAAATTGTGGTCTTACTAGGTTTAATACTTTTATATCATAACCATGTTGTTTTAGATAACCTGCTGTTTTATCATATAATTCACCTTTTGGGTCTGTAAATACATATGAACCTAACATTTGATATGCATTTGGAATAGAGTATGATGCAGATTTACCAGAACCTGAACCGTCCTACTACTAGTACATTGACATTTCCTCGTTTATCGACTGGTAGGTAGTTGTTTTGTGCTAGTATTATTCCTTTTCTGTTACTTAGTATTCTATATTGTTCTCCCCCTTGTGCCCAGTCGCTTGAGCCATGTTCAATATCTGTATATCTGTTTTTTGGTGCTGTTCTAATTAATCCTATTAATATAAATACTATGTAAATCATTGTGAATTTCCATAATACTCCTATGAAGTTTCCAATGTATTGTTCTGTGAATGTTTGAGGTATTACTTGTCCTAGGTTTGTAATTGCTTTTAAAATTCCATCAAAAAATTTGCCTATGTTGAATTGTCCATTAACTGTTGCTTGTGTAAGACTATATCCCATAGGCATAACAAGTACTATGGTTAGAATTACCCATAGTACTAAAAATATTATTAAGTTCCTTTTATTTCTTCTTACAGCTCCTTCTACTTTGTAGTGCATAGTTTTTCACCTCATCTTATGTTTTGGTAATCGTATTTAAATTATCTTAATTCTGTTTCAGATTGTTCTTCTTGTAAGTATTCTTCTACTAATTCTTTTATTTGCTCTGGATCTATTATGTTATCGTATCCTAGTTTTACATGTTTCTTTACATTTAACATTTCTGTAAAGGTTTTTAAGCCTATTGGTTTTATTGCTTCGTTAAACATTTTTTCAACTTTCATTGCTTTATGTACGTCTTGTCCCTTAAAAATCATTACTTTTCCAGTTCTAGAATCAATATTATATACTTCTCCGTCTTTATCAATTATTGAAATATGTGTTTCTGCTGATGCTTCGATTACATTATCGTCTAGTCTTTCACCTGCTTTAAAGCTGTTTGCATATTCTACTTGGATTTCTCCATCTTTTCCTTGAGCTCTACCAAATTCATAACTTATAGTTGAAACTTGTGCTAGCTCTTTTTCTGTTGCATCTCCCTTAACAAATACATTTGTAGGTTTATTCATTGCATTTCCTCCCTTATTTATCATCTCTTATTTCAAATGCGAAATAAGATTTGTATGGCTTTAACTTACATTTACCTTTTATTTCATTTGTTTTTTCGTCGAAATAAACTATTGGTTTTACTTCTTCCGTGGTTTCTGGATCTATAATTGATATAGGTCTCTTTAGATTTGGTGTATATTTGAACTCTTTGTATTCTGATTCTTTTTCAGAATATAGAGTATTAAACTTGATTGGCATAGGCTTTTTAGATATTTTTACTTTTTCTTCTTCTAACAAAGCCATGTTTACTACTACTTTATCTTTAGCAAAAGATAAAATTAATAATTGGTCATAATCGTATGAAGGATTGTCTACAAAAAATGTTTTTTTGGTAGCTTCCCCTCGTATTTCTTCCATGTAGTTTAATCGCTCTACTGTGTATTTAGGCGAATCTTTTAAATATTCTTTTTCTGTTCTATTTATTTTGTAAATTACTGTGTTTACATCTCTTGGATCTGTTATACTAAAATGCTTTCCTTGTAGTGCTTCCATAATTTTACACCCCACCTTTTAATTCATCTTATGTATAGCTTTTTAACCACTATACTTAATTATACAACTTTTTAACGGTTATGTCAACGCTTTATAATTTTTTATTTATGTTAATTTGTTCTTGGATTGTATTTTGACTTTTCTTTTAACTGTTCATATAATTCTTTTTCTGCTTGGGTTAGTTGTTTTGGCACCATAATTTTAGCTGTAGCAATAAGTTCTCCTCTACCACCTTTTCCGTCTTTATAGCCTTTTGCTGGTATTTTTATTTTTTCTCCACTTTGTATTCCAGCTGGAACATATATTGATATTGTGTCGTCTATGCTTTCTATGTTTACTCTCGTACCTAAAGCCGCTTCTGATGGTGTTAGATATAGGTCTGTATACAAGTCATATCCTTGTAAGCTAAATTTTTTTTCTGGTTTTATTTGAACTTTTATAAATAGGTCACCGTTTTTACCACCGTTTTCCCCTTTTTTTCCTTGTCCTAGTAGTCTAATTTTTTCTCCGTCTCTTATTCCTACTGGAACTTTTACATTGAAGCTTTTCATTTTTCCATCTACTGTTCTTAAAGATATTTTCTTTTGTGTTCCAAAAAATCCTTCTGTTATTGTTATAGTAATGTTTGTTTCTACATTTTCACCTCTTATTGCATCTTTTTTTGTTTTTGTCTCTTTTTCTTCTTTTTTTACATTACCAAAGAACATGTTAAAAAATTCGCTAAATACCGAACCTTTTGGTCTTTCGCTTTCTTTATATTGCTCATGTTGTTTTTTGCTTCCCACATAATGATTCCACATTCTATCATATTTTCTCCTTGATGCACTTGTTGATAATACTTTATATGCTTCGTTTACATCTTTAAAGCGTTCTTCTGAAGTATTGTCTCCAACATTTACATCTGGATGATATTTTTTTGCTTGTTCTCTGTATGCAACTTTTATTTGTTCTATACTTACTCTGTTGGTTTCTAATCCTAATATTTTATAATAATCCTTAAATAACATTTCAACATCCTCCCAATTTTGGTGCTTTTATTATAACAAGTTATGTCGCGTTTTTCAATATATTTTGCTAAGGTATTGCTAGAAAATTGAGAATTTTATTTTAATTTTGCTCCACCTTTTAAGCTATTCATAGATACGCCTGATAATATGTTACTATCAAACGAGTAGGTTATGTTTTTTTCTTCTCTGTTTCTTTTTAACGCAAGGTCTATTAGTTCGTCTAATAATTTTGTATAGCTTAAGTCTGTTGCTTTCCATAGATGGAACGATAATGAACCCGGAATTGTGTTTACTTCGTTTACATATATTTCATTTGTGTCTTTGTCTATCATAAAGTCTATACGAATTACTCCTGAACAGCCTAAGACATCAAAGGTTTTTAAAGCTAGACTTTGTATTTTTTCTTTTTCGCTTTTTTCTATATCTGCTGGTAATTTTAGTACAGAAGCATTCATTGATTTCATTGCTCCGGTCTTTTTTCCTCCAGATATGTATTTATCTTTATAGCTTAGTATTTCGTCTGTTTTGACTGGTTCTTCACATTCTGAAGCCTTTGCTGATTCATAATCACCCACAACCGAGCAGTTTATTTCTTTTAGATTTTTTATTGCTTTTTCAACAAGTATTTTTCTTGAATATGTGAAGGCGTTTTCTATGGCTTCTTGTAATTCTGCTTGATTTTTTGCTATTTTTATTCCTACGCTAGAACCTAAGTTTATTGGTTTAACTATTACCGGATAAGAAAATTTATCTTCTAGCATTTTTATAACACTTTCTGGGTTTTCGTTATAATCCTTCGTGCTAATGCTTTTGCATTCTAATGTTGGAATGTTATTGTCTCTTAAAACGCATTTGCATACATATTTATCCATTCCTACACTAGAGGAAATTACATCACAGCCCACATATGGAAGGTTAAACATTTTTAAGAATCCTTGTAGTGTTCCATCTTCGACATTTGTACCATGTACTATTGGAAATGCAATGTCTATATAGTCGTATACATCATTTTGGAAGATTTTTTTATCACATCTTAATAATTGTACTTTGTTATCTCTTGGAGCAAGTATAATTTGAGTACTATTTTTTATTAAGTTGTCTATATCTTTGTAGTTAGATATATCTCCTACTAGTTCTCCACAATACATTTTATTATCTTTTGTAATGTAAATAGGAACGATGTCATATTTGTTTTTATCCATGTTCTCTATTGCCTGAATCGCAGTTATTATAGAGACTTCATGTTCCACGCTTTTTCCTCCAAAAAATACACCAATTTTAATTTTCATTTTACATATTCCTTTCTTATAAATTATAGTTGTCTGGTAGGTCATTCTCTAGTAAGACTGTTACTTTTTCGTTTAGGCCTAAGTTTGTAATTTGTGTAACTGCTTCTTGTGGAGTATCTACCATAAATGTTTTATCTTTATTAAATTTTTTCGAGTTTATTCCATTTAGGATATACTTAGATACTGTGCTGTTTACTATAAATATGTAGTCACATACTTTGCACATATATTCTCCAAACTCGAAGTTGAATTTTTCACATGCATCGCCTAGTTCTATTAGTCCTGGAGTAACAATTATTTTTATGCCTTCAAATTCTGAAAGAGTATCTATTGCAGATTTTGAGCTTACTGGATTTGAATTGTAAGTATCGTCAATTATATTAAGGTTTTCTCTAGGAATTAGTTGTAGTCTGTGTTCAACGCTTTTTATTTCTCGCACTCTTGGAACTAATCTATCTAATTGGATTCCTAAGTGATTTGCAACTGCTATTGCACCTGTAAGGTTTACTATGTTATGTTTGCCAATAAGTTTGGTTTTGAATTCTATATTTTTAATGAAAAATGATAGTCCTTGTGAAGACGACTTTAAATTGAAAGCGCTGTAGTCTAGTTTTTCGTCATTTATTCCGTATGTTATTGTGTTTGGCTTTTTTTGTTTTGCAATGTATTCGTTATTGCAGTTTAGGAAGGTTATTCCTCCATTTTGGTTTACGGCATCGTATAGTTCGAATTTTGTTTTGATTATGTTTTCAATTGTTTTGAAGCTTTCTAGGTGCTGTGGACCTATGGATGTTATAACTCCGTATTTTGGTTTTACAATATCACAAATTTCTTTTATTTCGCCTACTTGTGTTGCTCCCATTTCACATACAAAGATTTGATGTATTGGTTTTAACTCTGTTCTTATTGTTTTTACTACTCCCATTGTTGTGTTATAGTTTTTTGGAGTTGTTAGAACTTCGTATTTTGCACTTAGTACTTTTACTAAAAAGTTTTTTACACTAGTTTTACCATAACTTCCAGTTACTCCGATTACTGTTAGGTTTGGCATGTTTTTTAATATTTTTTTTGCGTCGTTAATGTAATATTGTTTTATTAAATGTTCTATTGGATAGTTTATTAGGTTTGATATTATACACATACAGAATGCTAGAATGTTTAGTAATGCTAGTGTTATGTAGCTATTGTTTATTATGCAAATTATTGTGATTATTACTGCTTGTGTTATAAACATTCTGATTACTCTGTTAGTAAATTTTAGTGGTATTTTTGCTTTGTTTTTTGGTAAGTTTGCAAAAATAAAAATTGCTAGAATTATAATAGAAATTATGTTAGCTAGATTATTGTTAAATAGTAATATTATTAATGGAATTAATATGCCAATGCTTTTTATTAGGATTTTTTTGATGTTTACTTTCATCCAATGTGCATATTTTTTTATGAAGTATGAACTTAGTTGAAACATGTGCATGTAGAATAGTAAAATTAATATTAAATTGGCAATTAGTTCTGTTTTAATTATTATTTCCATTATTTCCTCCAGTTAGAAAGTTTTGTATTATTATATTTACATATGCAGGTTTTTCTAAGAAAACATAGTGTGAACATCCTTTTATTTTTATAAGACCTGCATCTGGAATCATTTGTTCCATTATTTCTGCATCGGCTATAGGTGTTTCAGTATCGTTTTCACCCCATATTAGTAGTGTTGGTGCTTTGATGTTTGGTAAATAGCTGCGCATATCCTCGTTTATTAGTTTTACCATGGTTTCTCTCATTATTGGACTTGCATTTTTATAATCAGCTGATCCAAAGTGTTTTTTTACTTCGTCTAGTAGGTTTGGAAAAATTAGTTTTACTGGCTTAATTTGTGCAATTGTTTTACAGATTTTGAAGGTTCTTATTTTTATTTTTTGTTTAATTGTTTTTTTATGAACTATTCCTGCACTTCCAATTAAAATGATTTTATTTATTGTAAATGGCAAGTTGGGCTGACTCATTAGTTTTATTATTACTCTACCGCCGTTTGAGTGCCCTATCACATCTAATTCATTAATTTTTTGTGATTTTATAAATTTGGTTATGAATGTTATATAGTTATTTAGATTCCAGCTTTCTTTTGGTTCTTCAGATTGACCAAACCCCGGCATATCTAAGCATATGACATTTGCGTAATTTGCTATTGAGTTATATAGTGTTGTATATGTGTTTATAACTGTTCCCCAACCTGGAATTATTAATACTGTTTTACCATTGCCTTTTTTTATATAGTTAATTTTTAGATTATCTATGTAGGTTTCTATTTTTTCCACTCCTCTTTTTATTATTATTTATATATAGAATATTCGATTATTTAATATAATATACTTTTTTTGTTTGTCTGTCAATTGGCTTAGAGCAAATTTGTTTTATTATAGAACATATGTTTTTGTTTTGTCAATGACTTTTTTGTAAATTATATAAAAAAATTGTGCAAGCTCTCAAAGTGCCCTACTTTTTCTTTGAGATTTGCACAATTTTTGTTTATGTTATTTGTTAGTTAGGTTGCGAATAAATATATATTTTTTATCTTAATTACACTCTTAACTTTTTTATTTATTTTGTACCCATCCTTGATATTCAGAATTCCAAATTAAAGTGTTCACAGGTACTGCCTCATAACCAAAGACTCGATAAACATTCGAAGGACTCGTATCAATTGACACCATCTTCCAAAGATAAGCTGTCTTTCCATCCACATCTGGTCCCGAAACGCACCACACAGCAGAAACAGCACTATTCTCCTTAATAGCAGTACCAGTAATACAACCATTAAACCTCTGATCTGTTATAAAAGAGGTCCTTTCACTCACGCTACCAAGTCCAAAATATTTTTCAATATCTTCTTTCGATACAGGCCTCGAGGTCATAAAAGATGTACGGTCAACTCCATTGGGCGTCCCATCTTTCATAGTCCAGTAACTTACAGAATCACATAAAGTCTTAATACTTGCCTCCGCTTTCATTTCCGTGTTTGTGTATGTATGTGCTAACCAAGCAATCTCAGCTGTAGTAGCGTCCGCACTTAAAATCAATGACCTATTCTGTGTTATTTTTGATGCCACTCCGCAAAAATTATCGCCTTTTTCAACCTTATTCTTACTCCATTGTGCATATACTGTTGCTCCCTTAGTTGTCATTTTTGTGTTTTGGTCTACTTTTGTTCCACCACTTTTTGCTGTAAACCATCCTTTGAATGTATATCCTGACCATGTTGGATTTTGTAAGGTTCCATATGTAGCATTATATTCCACTTGTCTTGTGCTTATAGCACTTCCTCCCATTGAATCAAATGTTAAGTTATACTTATTTGCATTTACTGTTAACACACTACTTACTGTCTCTCTTCTATTTCCTACATTATCTACTGTTAATACATGTATATAATATGTTCCTTTTGTTCCTTGTTTTAATGATATACTATTATTGCTAATTGTTCCTGTATAACTTGCTAACTTATCGTTCGTTGTTCCTATTGCAACACTACTTGTGTTACATACCCACTTACATTGTGACGTGTTTACTCCACTTTGATTATCTTTTTGTGTTACTGTTACTGTTATTTGTGTCTCATTATTTGTTGGGTTTTGACTAAAGCCTATTGTTGCTAGTTCTGGTTGCGTTTTATCTATTTTTAGTGTTGTTTTAGCAGCTGTAGCTGATGCATTACCTTTTTTATCTATTGCTTGGAATTGTACTTCTCCATTATATG
>CANRPR010000042.1 GCA_947632535.1 uncultured Clostridia bacterium
TAACACTATTATTGTTATTACTAATGCTATTAATGTTATACCCTCTTCTTTTCTTCCTTTCATACATACATCTCCTACCTTTTCTTATGATTTCTAACACCTTTTTCTTGTGTTCTTTTATCATTTTACAGTAAAGATAGCCTGTTGTCAAGTGGTTGCATAATATTTCCTTTGGAACTTTCCGACTATATAGAAACACTACTCCCATAGAGGTTTTGCAAATATAGTATACCATAATATTATGTAACTACAGAAATTACACTTCTAATATTCTATACTATTACATGCAAAGCCACTAAACATTAGTCCTATACTTCTTTAGTATGTCCAACTCTCAAGGTCAAAACTACTATTTTTTTCTCAATAATCTCACATATTATTCTATAATCTCCAATACAATATTTCCATCGCTCTGACATATTTGACATTTCATTCCCACAATTTTTTGGATTTTCAGAATTATCAATATTCTTTTCTAACCATCCTATCATTAGTGCACTAGTAGGTTTGTCCAATCTTTTCAGTTCTTCTTTTGCTCCACTAGTTAATACAACTTTATATGCCATCTAGAACCCCATCTCCTTTTTTACTTCCTTCAATGTATAAGTTTTAGGATTCTGTCTATATTGTTCCATTGCTTCATAATAATATTGTAAATCATATTCATTATCTATTTTTTCCATAATCGCATTTCTTATTAAATCAGATAACGATATATTATTCATTTTGGCATATTCCTTTATCAATTTTCCATCTTTTTCATTTAATCTCACAGATACTGTCATTCTAATTCTCTCCTATTTCTTTTAATACAAAAATCAAAATCGCATAACTCTATTATTTTACACATATAGCATATGCAAATATTATGTATATATACATTCATTTTGTAAAAATTTACTTAAATAGAAAAATAGAGAATTCTAGCAAATAAAAAAGTTAGATGCTTTTAAACATCTAACTTCTCACATAATATAAATTAGTATCTATTTTTTCTAATATATCTTCGCTTTATGTATATGAAGAGTACTATTCCTACAGCACAAGCACAAACTATAACTCCGCCTATTAAGAAATAATTCTCACCTGTTTTTGGTAATTTTCCCTCTTTTACTGTATTATCTTCTCCTACATATTGAACAGGTTGTTTATTATTGTCCTCTTTTTGTGTTGTGTCTTTAACTTCTTCTGAATCCTTCTCAGTTTCTTGTCCTTGTTCTTGATCTGGTTGTTTTTCAGAATCATTATCTGTTTTATCTGTTACTTTATCAGGTTGTTTTTCAGGAGTTTTGTCTGGTTGTTTGTCTGGCTGCTTTTCTGGTTCTTTTTCAGTCTCCTGTCCCTGTTCCTGATCTGGCCCTTTTTCTGGTTCTTGACCTTGCTCTTGATCTGGTTCTTTTTCCGGTTCTTGATCAGGTTGTTGTTCTGGTTTCTGCTCTGGTTGTTGCTCAGGCTGTTGTTCTGGCGTTGTTGCAGGTTTATTAATTGCAACTGTCATAGTAGAACCATTAAAATTTGTAGCATCTGATACTGAACTTATAATTACTTTTATATTAGCATTTCCTTCTACATTTGATTTTGCTTTAAACTTTAAAGTTAAGAAATTACTGTTAGCACCAATTTTCTTTGGTGTTCTATTTTCAAACAAGAATCCCATATTACTTTCTTTAAAGCATTGCTCTCCTAATGCTTCTACATCATCCCAACCTTCTGCTGTATTTGACGATATAGAATTAGAAATATACTCTAGTTTTTCCTTATCATATTCAATTTTTCCTATAATAGTAACTGTAGATGCAGATGTTTGAAAATTTGATAAATTAATTTTAACTGTAAACTCTTGACCTTGTTGCACTGTTTTACTTCCAGAAATTGAAAGATTTCCAACAGTTACATCAACTGCAAATACACTACTGGTTATGCTAATTATTATTAATGCTAAAATTACTGCCAAAATTCTCTTTATTCTAAGATTCATTTTTATTCTTCCTTTCCTCAAGTTAATATATTAAAGTCTTGATATTATATCCATTCTCATATTTTTCATATCATTTGCATCTTGTTTTCCATCATTATTGTAATCTGCCGCCATTTTAAATGCTCCTTCAAGTGTACCAGATATTATACCTATTCTCCAATCTTTAATGTCATCTGCATTCATTAATCCATCACCTGTCATATCACCTGAAACTACAACTTCTGTTTCTGTATATACTTCTGAGTTTTTCTCACTTGAAACTTTAATTTTCATTCCTGTTCCAAGTAGTTTATTTGCATCTTCTATTACTTTTCCACTTTTATCTAAAACTTCAACCTTAATTCCTGTAACTTTTTTCTCATTTATAATTGCTTGAATAGTAGTTGCTGCTGATGGATGTATATCACAATATCCATTTCCATCTTCGTCTATTGCATCAACATAATGATCTTCCTCAGGTTGCTCTACTTGTTCACCATGTTCTTCGTCAATATCTTCTTGAACAATTAATGAAGACATTAACTTAACATATACCATTGTTGTTCCTTCAGATAAATCCTCTTTTTTAATTTTAAATGAAAATGTTCCATCTTTATTTGATGTTATATCTGCAAGTGGAATAACTTTACTTCCAACTGATATACTTTCAATTGTTTTTCCTTCATTTGGATGTACTACTATTTCAATTTCATCTTTGTCAGCCATATCTATCTTAGCTGTTTCAGAATTGTTATATGTTACATATCCACCTTCTGTGCTAGATAGCATAACTACTTTTGTTTTTGCTGCTGCTGCTTTTTCTTCTTGCTTATCTGCTGGTACTTCTAATCCTGCTATTGTAAATGGACTAAAAGAATCTACATATAGTATTAATCCTTGTGGTACTACTTCAACAGGAATTTCTTCATAGCCTGTTATATTTCCTAAAATATCATATTTGTAGTGATATACTTTAAATTCTCTTCTTCCTGCAAGGTAATCGTCATAAGTTGTTCCCTCTGGGAATCCAAGTCTTATTCTAACTGAATTTCCTGTTTCTACAATTTGTTTTTTACATAATTGCATTCTTATATTGTATGACTCTGTTTTTGCATTCGTATTCTTCAACTCATTAACTCTATTTACCATATCTAAATTTTGTTCGTCTGAAACTGTTGTTGTTGATAGCGTTAATCTATGTGATAATTTATTTAAATCAGCTCCTGCAAGTTCTTCTGGTAAATCAACTTCATTTCCAGCTTCGTCCCTTGTTCTCCAGCCATCTACTGAAACATTTGATGTATCCATTAATTCTGGTTGTGCAAATACATTGCAATCAATTCCTTGACCAGCTAGACTGCAGAAATCACATTTATTTCCAACTGCATAACTAGCAGGTATTGGTGTTTTTTGGCTTTCATGTCCAACTACACCTTGCCATTCTATATTGTATACAACTTCATTTGCTGCGAATTGTGTACTTGGTGTAAAATCAAACTCAACCCAAGCTTTATCTGAACTTGAAGTACCTAAATGATATGTTGCATTTGATAATTGTGTATCATTTATTAGGTCATCTCTTCTTGTTCTATCTGGCTTGTATACTGCTGTAATTGTAATAGTTCCAGTACCATTTTCGTCTGTTGCATCAAAATAATCGTCATATTCTAATCTTACTTTAAATGTACTTTCAAATCCCAATTTTACACTTTGTATTGGTGATGCCTTTGTAATATATGGTGGAGCCTTATAAACATTTCCTGTATTATTTACAAATTCCTTTGTTCTTTCTGTTAAGAATGAAGGATCTCCTTTATAATATAATCCATTTATTGTAAGATTTCCTTGTTCATCTCTTTCTGGTCCTACATCAGCAACAGCAAATTGTATTAACTCAACTTGTGGTTGATATAAATCTAAATATGTATCTTTTTCGTAAAGTCCTGGATATAGTTCTGGAGTTATGTATCCCCAGTTAGTATATATCCAAGAACCTGCTTGTTTATCAAATGTTGCATAACGGCATAGTATATATTTGCCATCTTTTGCATTTTCAGTATAATTCTTTCCATTGTAGCTAACTTGTAATCTAAATGTATCTTCTAAAAC
The DNA here is from genome assembly GCA_947632535.1 of uncultured Clostridia bacterium. Classification (GTDB taxonomy): domain Bacteria; phylum Bacillota; class Clostridia; order TANB77; family CAG-508; genus CANRPR01. Next base: position 4,067 of record CANRPR010000042.1, read on the forward strand.
TTCTCCTTGATCTTCTCCAGCTTGCCCACCTTGTTCTATGTATTCTGATGTTAAAACTTTAACATCAAATTTTTCGTCATTATATACTTCTACAATATTTTGTAGTGAGGTTGGATCAATTGTTGGATATTTAAACTCAAACATTGATTGAGAGAATATTCCTGATTCAATGCGTCGGTCAAAAAATTCTGCTGTTCCTACCATGAAATATCTATGACTTTGTTTTGTTACAACTTCATCATCGTCATGAGTAACATCAACTCCATACCATTTTCCGTCAATTTTTACATAGTTCCAAGCATGGTTTTCTGTTTGAGTATCTGATACTCTATATCCTCCACCTGCTACTATACAGTCAATATTTAACTCATCTAGTAAAGCTTTATATGCTCTAGTGTAACTTTCACAAACACCTTCTCCATATTTAAAGCAATCATAAGCAGTTCTCGCATTGCTGTATGCTTTATCTGAGCTATTGTAGTTTTCTACTTCATACTCAAATTTATATGTCATTTGATTCATTTCCCAGTCATGAGCAGCTTTTGCTAGTTTGTAATTTTCATTGTCTATATCATTTTCATTATGTTTATTTGCTTCTGCTCTAATTTCTTCTACTGCTTTGTCCAATAACTGATTATATTCAGTAATTGCACTGTCTACATTATCTTTATTAAATCCTGGTAAGAAATAATCATCTCTTTTTCCTCTTCCTAAAAACGCAAAGTATTGTCCATCGCTATTTCTTGTTACTCTTAAAGAAATGGCTGACCAATCTACCCAGAACACTTCTGGATAATCATATTGAAATGCATCTCTAGCAGCAGTCATATCATATAATAATTGTGTTGTACCTGTTGCGTATTTTAATAAGTCTGCTTCTTCAACTACTCCTTTTTCTACTAAGTTGTAGTCTAATCCTTTTTTAAACGCACCGTTTCTGTACATTTCTACCATAGCATTATAGAACTTTCCAGCTTGTTCATTAAGTTGTCTACCATAGTAGTCTTTTGAATATTCTTCTAAGCTCAAATTGCTATTTTCATTAACAGCAATTGCAGTATTCCCAAAGCTTAGAAAACTTAATTGTGTTATTAAAAATGTTAAAACAAGTAGTAATGATGTAATTTTTTTCACTTTCATACGCTTTTTTTCCTTTCTTTTTTAATAATAATCCCCTTTGTTGTTATAGTTTTCAGCTGTTTCATTGAGATTATAACATGAAAGAAATTGTTCGTCAATTCATTTTATAACGCATTAATTAAAATTTTTATCATTACTCTTATATTTAAACCATATTATCTCTTTTTTTTCATATTTTTCCTAATCATAACAAATGCGACTCCGCCCAGACCAAGTACTAAAACTGCAAATACAACTATTGCAATAATTTTATTTGTACTTTCTTTCGTATCTAGCTGCCCATCCTGAAGACTAATTCCGCCATCTCTTATTAGCATAATTCCATTTTCTTCTTCTTCCTCAGTCTTTCTATATACAGATATTGCATACTCTTTCGTTGTTGCACCATCTTTTGCTGTTACTTTTATATTTACAGTATTATTACCAAACTGTAAATTACTCACTCCTTGAACATCAACACTTGCTCCTTCCACTTCTGCAACAGCTAATACATTTATACTATCTATATTACTTCCAACTTGTACTTCATATTGTGTAACATCTTTATTAAATTCTGGTTCTAGAGTTATATTCTCTATTGCTAAGTTTAACAAATTAGCATTCGCATTTTCTAGGCTACTTGTTCTAGTAACATTTATTATATATATCTTTTTGCTTTTATTGTTCGGTGCTGTCACAGCAATTTGTATTTTATTTTCCCCCATTTGTAAATTATTATTGCCACTTATATCTATTTTTGAACTACTATCTTCCGCTTCTGCTATCACATTAATATTTGTTATATTTTCAGGAACCACAATATAATAATTGGTTGTATTTTTATTAAATGCTGGGCTAAGTCCTTCTATACTTAGATGTAGCGATTTCAAATTAGCATTATTGCTTTTAGCTTCATTATTGCCATTATTGCTATTGCTACTATTAGTGCCACCGCTTGGTCCTCCTACATTACTACTTGAATTGCCACCAGAACTACCATTAGAACTACCTGTACTTCCATTTGAATTGTTTCCTGAATTTCCACCAGTATTGCCACCCTCATTACCTCCTGTTTCCGGAGATACTGCAGGTTTTTCCGATATATTGATGGAAGTTCCAGAAAAAGATGGGTTTAATGAATTTTCATCTGCTCCAAAGAAATCACCGCTTACTGAAAAATTAGCTTTACCTACCGCTTTTGATTTAAATTTGAATGTTGCAATATTCCCGCTTATTGGATTGTCTCCACCATTTGGATCTGTCCATGTATATATAACCCTTCCATTCGAAAAATTACTATTACTAGGACCAGACACATAGTCTACTTTACTTGTATCTACTGTGATTTTTGCTGTAAGAGTTGCAGCACTTGAGCCATTTAAGTTTACGCTAACACTAAATTCATCTTCTACATAAATATTTGCTTTATCAACACTCAAACTTACCGTACCTGCTGCATTTGATTTATTACATACCATTATCATAAAAAAGAATATCAATCCAAAAAATAATTTTTTTAACTTATCTATTTCCACTTTTTTACCTCCAATGTTAATAACTATTGCTCAATAAATTTCATTTCTAAAATATGTCTCTGAATTCTTAAGACATCTAATGAGGTTGGTAATTCACTATTTTTCCTTGTATTTGCCGCCTCCATGAAAATTCCACTTAATATTTTCGTTTCTAAAATATGCTTTTGAACTATTAACACATCCAAAGAATTAATATCACCATCGCCATTTACATCACCATACATTATAAATACATACCTATATACTTCATTTCCATCCTCATTTTTTAATACCAACATACTACCAGTTCCAATTTTATCTTCCGCTTCTAGCAAAATATTATCTGAATTATAAAACTCCATTTGCAAATTAGTTGTAATTAACTTACTAATTTCATTTACAGTAGCATTTTGCGTATTTATATTACTTATCTCGTCACTTTCAACTCTCAAACTCGAATCAAATTCAATATTCTTTCCAACCGGTAATTCTTTGACATACACTTCACATTCTGCCGATATTTCTCCATCTGCTGTTTTAGCAATAATTTGTGTTTCACCAACACCTGTTGCAGTTATCAAACCACTATCACTGACTGTTGCAATACCTTCATTATTTGTGCTCCAATACACTTGCTTATTTGTTGCATCTTCAGGTAAAACATTAGCAACTATTTGTATTTGTTTGCCTAATATTAATTGAACTTCTTCTTTTGACAATATTATACCCGAAGCTGATGTAATTACATTAATTTCTATGCTATCACTTACAGTTTTCTTACTATTACTTGCCGTAATAGTAGCTTTACCATTTCCAACCGCCCTTATAAGTCCATTTTCAACAATTACTACATCTTCATTATCAGAATTCCATAATACTTGTTCATTACTTGCTTCTTCTGGTTCGATTGTAATTCCAATACTAGCTGTACTATTTTTTTGTATAGTAGCATTATCTATACTTAAAGAAATTTTCTGTATTTCCGCTTTTGGAACTTCTACTAAATAACTTTGAAATACATAACCCACCATACCATTATCTAATAAAATTTTATCCCATCTTTCTCCATTTTGAATACCTCTTTTAATTCTTGTTACTATATTATTCTTATTTATAGTTGTTAATACCTCATATGAAGTTGATGGACCAGTTCTTACATTCAAATTTCCTGACACATTTGCGTACATCTTGGTATTATCTGCTTCATAATCTGATTCCACTATATTAGGGCTTTCCTGTGCATATTCTGGCATATTATCATATACTGGAATTAAAAAACCTATCGAAGAATCTAACATACCATTTGATTGATAAGCTTTATGGATTCCTTGGGATTCACTATATGGTGCTAAGCAATTTGTCATATATTGATGCCAAAATATATTACTTCCTCTATCATTATTCACATCGAATTTTTGCAAATATAGTGTATTTTGACCAACTTGTATATAACTACTTCCAATAAATACTGCTCCACCTTTAATTGCTCTTTCAGGAGTATCCCATGGAATAAATAAATTTGCCTTTACAGATTCAGTTGCTCCCTTGCCATCTTTAGCAAATTGCAAACCATTTTTTATTGCACCAAGCAATTCTGTTGAACTTGTTGCTCCAATATTATAGAAATTATATAGTCCTTCATATCCTGCCACAGAACCACTAATTGATGAATGGCTTAGGAATGGTCCAACCTCTTGTTTTATTCTTGATGCTAAGTGGTACGGACTTACTCCCGAATACACAGCCGAATCCCATATTAAGTCTGAATATTTATCTCCTGTATTAATAGTTGCACCAGCAGAAGTCTTATAACTAACCGATTTATTATAAAATTCTGTACCATATAATATTTTTTCAATTCCATCCTTAGTATTCGTATTTGCATCATATGATAATTTCTCAAATTGAAAAATTCGTACTTCGTTCAGAAAGTTTCTAGGGTCCATCACATATCTCACAGCCTTTTGAGATGCATTAACCCATCCGTCATCAATTTCTAAATTGTACTTATCTGCATCTGTACATTTCCAGTTATCAGAATATGACAGCGGAACTAAACTCTTATCATTTCTATATTCTTGTGAAATTACATAATCAAAATCAAAGCCAGTATACAATGCTGTAAACTGCCAGTTCGGATGTTTCTTTTTTAATTCATATAAATATGGCCTATAACTCTGCGGAAAATTTTCAATTCCATCTTTCTTTTCGGAGGCATTAACTTTTAATTGAAATACGCATAAAAATAAAAATAGAAATACTATCATTTTAAGAATTTTATTTTTCATAAATTTCTCCTTTTTATGATAGTATTTCCAACATTTTATAATTTATTCAGTTATCTTTTCATTTTTTTTAGAATATCTTTTTGAGTTTCCGTAACCCTGTATGACTCAATACATTTTTGTATTGCTTTATTATATGTAAATTTATCTAAATTATTTTTTTTTAATAACTCCATTGTATCTTCTGGATATTTTATATATGCTTCTGCAATCGCCCACGCAACAGCCATCTTCACATAGTATCCATCATGCTTAATATTATTCAATATATTTAAGACCAATTTTATATATTCACTATTTATATAATAATCTAATAACATTACCACAGCAAATCTCAACTCAAATTCTTTATCTGATTGAAAATATTGTTGTAGAAAGTCCCATACTCTTTTTGGAGCTTTACGCACTATTTTTAAACTTGCACAAAAAGTATCACATACCGCCCAGTTATCAATTTTAGGTACGAACCTTTCTACATACACCAACTTATCTTCTATATCCATTTCAGCAAATCCAATCACAATTCCTTGTAGCATTACTTCTTCATAATAATTATCTTCTGCTGTTTTCAAATATTCTTTCCAGTCTTGTTTAAGCAATTCCTTTGCATACTTTTTAATAACTGGTATTCTAACTCCCATAATATTATTCGTACCGTGGACATGATACACTTTGTAGATTTTTATAATTTTCTTCAGATAAGCTCAATAAATCCATTCTTATTTTATTTTGATTTATCATATTATCTCCTGCATAAATAAATATCTATTCTAAAACTTTATCTACATATTTAACAAAAATAATACTTTCTATTAAATCACTTATTGAATACAACAACATTATAATTCCTATTGTTAAAACTATTGTACCACTATTAAATAACATATATAATCCGCCCATTATCATTATAATTGACAATACCAACGATACACTCCATACATTTATACTTGCACTATGTAATTTTATAGATAGCGTCAACCTTATAAGACCACTATATATTATCCATATTCCTATAATAATTCTAAACATAGACTCAATCAAATTACTATAATATATAGTAATTATACCTATAATAATTGCTATTATTCCATAAAGCATATCATAGTTATAGAAATCATATTTTCCTTTTGATATGAAATAGTTGATAATTTTTACTATTCCAATAAAAATAAATATTCCACTTACCACATAACCTATTACTTTAGTTGCCACATCAGTCTTTATTATCATAAACACACCTATAACTGCAAATATCACTGACACCAAAATATCTGTCCAACCTGTTTTCTTCAAAAAATCCTTCATAATTTTTCCTCCTTGTCCAAATGGGGACGGTTCTTTTTTGGACATTTTGTCCAATTAGGGACGCTTCTCCAATTTTCTTTATTTTATTACAATTTAGAAAAAATATCAATACAAAAATTAATTCTTGCAGATATTAGCATAGTAAAACCATACAAGTTTTCAAAGCACATTGCTTTTTTCTTTGAAATCTTGTATGGTTTAATTAATTATATTTAAAAGGAATTTTAAAATCCAATACATGGTCTGAATCCATAACGACTAGACTCTTCCCCTTCACTCGAACTAATTTTTAGAACACTAGATAGCAAATTTCCTCCGACTATAATCCCCCCTATCTATAAAGCAATTCACAGTAATTCCTCCTATAAGTACCAGATTGTTGTTCCAAGCTGTTCCTAATGTTTGCTTTGTATCTGTTGTATTTACTTTCCATGTTACATTTGTTCCATTCACTAACCCTAAATAACTCCAACTTCCTGCTACTTCATTCATTCCTATTCCTTTGTTTTCTTCTAATTTTTTCCATATTCCAGCTGTTCCCTTGTATCTGTCTTCGTCACTTGGACTACTCATTACTTCCAATTTATTACCCTCTTCATCTATATTTGCTTCATATGCTTCCCAGTATTTTGTATATTCTGGATTTAGGGTATTAGTTGATATATCAAAATAGTTTACTTTTACGCTATTTCCATTTTTACTTAATCGTGCATTTCCATTATCATAAATTGCTGCAACTCTGCACCATGAACATCCACTCATATCATATACTCCATAGACATTTCCTGTAGTACTTGCTAGTTGTCCTAACGCTGTATTGTATCCGTGTGTTTCCGCACTCCATTTTTCTTCTGTATCTTCACCATATCGCTCTGAGTCGTTTACTGCTTTTGGTCCTGCTCCCGTATGAAAATCAAAATGTTCACCTGTATCAGCGCACCTGCTTTCGTTTCCATTTATTTGTGGCACACTTCCGAATGCACTATAGCACAAATAGGCTACTACTCCCCATTCGCTATTTTTTATTAAATGGCTGTCCACTTCTTCTGTCCAGCCATATGCTGTTTTGTTATTTTTCATTTCCATACATTGATATTGACTTTCCCCTATAGTTATATTTCTCCAACTTACTACATTAGGAAGTATTTTTACATATGTATTTTCGTCTGGTGCTTTTATATTTTCTTTGATTCCATCTGTCGCATTTCCAACTGCTGTTCCATCTTTTGTTGTTCCACTTGCTTCAAACTTTGCTACCCATATTCCTGTTAACGCTGTTTCTCCAAATTTAAATGCTGGGTGTACTATTTTTGGTGTTACATCTCCGTGGTTTTAACTCACTTGCATCATAATCTTCTTGATATTCTTTGTCGTCTGTTCCTGTGTTTGTATCTCCTTTTAAGAATGTTATACTTATTTTCTTCTTTCCTGCATTGGTTTGACTTGGTGTTTCTGTATTTGATGTTTTATATCCATCTACTATGCTATATGCATATCTTGGTATCCATACAAAAAATGTTGTTATATCTTCCATTGGTATTTCTGTTCCTGTTTCTGCTGTTCTATAACTATGTGTGCTGTTTGCTTCGTCTGATACTGTTACTATGTTTGCCCACTTCTTCTTTGAATAATCATACCACATATTTCCTTCATTATCTTCTGGTGCTACTTTCCATTCTTTACTTGTTGCATCATAATATACTGGTATCATTCCTTCTGTTAACTTTGGTGCATTTGGCTTATTCTCTGGATTTAAATCTTCATTTATTGTTCCTTCATTTACCAAACTCTCAAATTGTGTATCTAAATTATCTAGTATGTCTATTTCATTTTGCTCTGCTTCTGCATACTTATCCTTTCCTTCTTTTGCTCTTGCTAATATTCCATTCTCTCCAAAGGTTAAGCTTATTGT
>CANRPR010000043.1 GCA_947632535.1 uncultured Clostridia bacterium
GCAAGAACAGACAGCGAAACAGGAATAGAAGTAACAAAAAATACTGATGGAACATATAATTATGACTTAAGTAAAGTGTTAGCAGGAAATCCAACACCAAAGATAGTACATCCAGCATTTACATTTGGAGAAAAGCAATTAACAGGAATATGGGTAGCAAAGTTTGAAGCAAGTGGATTAACAAATGGAGATACAGGAGATGCAGTAGGAAACAAAAAAGAGGGAGCATCAAGTGCAACTCCTATAACAGAAGGAAAAACATATGTGAGAATATTACCAGATAAAATAAGTTGGGGGTACACATATATAGGAGAAATGCAATATCAGTGCATGAATATGAAAGAAAATAAATTAAATACATACGGTTGGAACACAGAAGTAGACAGTCACTTAATAAAAAATAGTGAATGGGGAGCAGTAGCATATCTATGTTACAGTGCATTTGGTAATGTACCTTATACTTTAAGTTCAAAAGACACATATGATAGTACAGAAGGGCAGCTAAGAAGCACTACGAACAATGTTTATGGTGTGTATGGAATGGCTGATGGTGATTGGGAAAATGTTGCTGGATATTTAGATAATGGACATAAATGGTTAGAGGCTTGTGGACATAGTAGCGTACATGATGGTATTAGATATTCTTACTTTACTAAATCCTCTACAGGAGATAGAACGGAGTCAATTAATGAAGAATATGCTAAATATTGGGATAAATACGAAGTTAGCGAGCAAGAAAAAAAGGATGAAATACAGGTAGGAAGTGAAACATTAAATTGTACTGATTTAAAAACTAAGGCAAAGGAAGACATTGAATGTGAGAGAAAACTTGCAGAATTAACTAGCTATGTATGGGAAAAATTAATGGACAAAAAAGGTATAGGAGCAAATGAAATATCTGGAGCATATAGTTACTGTGGATGGTGTGATGAGGGTTTTAATTGGAAAACAAAAGTAGAAGATAAAAATATAACATATTCAGGCGGATGGAATAATGATCTTGTTCTTGTTGGAACTACAGCAAATTGTTTCTTTATGAGAGCGGGTTCTGCATCGGTAGAAACTGGAGGGATTCTTGCTATTCAAGGAACAGTTGGAGGAGATACCAGTACTGTTACTTTCCGCCCAGCCTTATCCTTCTAAAACATTCCACAAAAATATGAAAAACCAAAAAAATCATACAATAACTAGTATAACCACTTGAAAAAAAAGGAAAAATAAGCTATAATAACTAACATAACAAATTAGACATAGAAAGGAATGTTATTATACTATGTTTGACAAACTAGAAACAGTAGAAAAAAGATACAATGAGCTAACAACTCAAATCAGCGATCCAGAAGTAATAGCACAAACTAGCCAGTGGCAAAAATTAATGAAAGAACATGCAGATATGATGCCAATAGTAGAAAAATATAGAGAATACAAAAAAGCAAAACAATCTTTTGAAGAAGCAAAAGAAATGTTAAACGATCCAGAACTAAAAGAATTAGCAGAAATAGAAATGCAAGAAGCAAGAGAAAAAATGCCACAAATAGAAGAAGAACTAAAACTATTATTAATACCAAAAGATCCAGACGATGACAAAAACATAATATGCGAAATAAGAGCAGGAGCTGGAGGTGAAGAAGCAGCACTATTTGCAGGAACATTATATAGAATGTATACAATGTATGCAGAAAGAAAACACTGGAAATTAGAAATATTAAATGAAAACGAAACAGGACTTGGCGGTTACAAAGAAATATCTTTCATGATAACCGGAAAAGGAGTATACAGTAGACTAAAATTCGAAAGCGGTGTACACAGAGTACAAAGAGTTCCAGATACAGAAAGTAGTGGTAGAATACATACATCAACTGCAACAGTTGCGGTATTACCAGTAGTAGAAGATGTAGAAATCGAAATAAACCCAGCAGATATAAAAATGGAAGTATTTAGAGCTTCAGGTGCAGGAGGACAGCATGTAAACAAAACCTCTTCTGCAGTAAGACTAATACATGTTCCAACAGGAATAGTAGCAGAATGCCAAACAGAAAGATCACAAACCCAAAACAGAGAATATGCTATGAAACTATTGCGTTCAAGACTATACGAAATAGAAAAAGAAAAAAGAGATTCTGAACTAGCAAGTGAACGAAGAAGCCAAGTAGGTAGTGGAGATAGAAGCGAAAAAATCAGAACATATAACTATCCACAAGGTAGAATTACAGACCATAGAATAGGAATGAGCATATTCCAAATAGAAGACTTTCTAAATGGAGATATAGACGAAATGATAGATAATTTAATTGCAGCAGATAGAGCAGAAAGATTAAAAGGAGAAGAAGAATAAAGAATATTAATAAATAATATAGCATAAAAATAAAGTAGGAATTAATCCTACTTTATTTTTTTAGAAATCTAATTTTACATGAGAAACAATAAAAAGAAAACGGAGGTAAAAAAATGATAAAATTCACAAAAATGCATGGTATTGGCAACGATTACATATACATCGACTGCATAAACAAAGAAAAACCAGAAAACATCGAAAAACTCACAAAAATCATGAGCAATAGAAAAAAAGGAATAGGAGGAGATGGTGTAATATTAATAGAAAAAAGTACAATAGCAGACTTTAAAATGGAAATGTTCAATGCAGATGGGAGTCAGGCGCAAATGTGCGGAAATGGAATTAGATGTGTAGGAAAATTTGTATACGACAAAGGATACACAAAAAAAGAAGTAATAACAATAGAAACTCTAGCAGGTATAAAAACACTAGAGCTATTTATAAATCAAAATAAAGTACAAACTGTAAAAGTAGATATGGGAGAGCCAATCCTAGAAACAACAAAAATACCAGTAAAATCACTAAAAAATCCAGCAATAAACCTACAACTATATTGCAAAGATACATACTTTTTACTTACCTGCATATCAATGGGAAATCCACATGCAGTAACAATAGTAGAAAATGTAAACAGTTTTCCAGTAGAAAAATACGGAGCTTTATTAGAAAAAGACGAGCACTTTCCAGAAAGAGCTAATATAGAATTTGTCCAAATAATAGATAAAAACCATATAAAAATGCGAGTCTGGGAAAGAGGAACAGGTGAAACACTAGCATGTGGAACAGGTGCATGTGCAGCAGTAGTAGCAATGGCAATAAATAAACATACAAACACAAATGTAGAAGTTAGTTTACTTGGTGGAAAATTAGATATAAATTGGAATCAAAAAAATAATCATGTTTACATGCTAGGAAGCGCAACTACAGTATATGAGGGAATGTATGTACAAGAGGAGGAAGAGTATGTTTAAAATTAACGAAAACTATTTACAATTGCAAGAAAACTATCTGTTTTCTACTATTGCTAAAAAGGTAACACAATTCACAAAAGAAAATCCTAACAAAGAAATAATAAAATTAGGAATAGGTGATGTAAGTCTTCCAATAGTTCCAGCAGTAATAAAATCCATACATGAAGCAACAGAAGAAATGGGAAAAAAAGAAACATTTAAGGGTTATGGACCAGAACAAGGATATAGCTTCTTAAAGCAGCAAATTATAAATGAATACAAACAGAAAAATATTGAAATATGCGAAGAAGAAATATTTATATCAGACGGTTCAAAATCAGATACAGCCAATATCCAAGAAATATTTGATACAAACAATAACATAGGAATCACAGATCCAGTTTATCCCGTGTATGTTGATAGCAACATAATTGCAGGAAGAAAACAAAAAATTATATATTTACCAATGACAGAGCAAAATAATTTTGAACCACAATTACCAAAAGAAAAATTAGACATAATTTATTTATGTTTTCCAAACAATCCTACAGGAACTGTACTAAACAAACAACAATTAAAAAAATGGGTAGACTATGCAAAAGAAAATAAATCAGTAATCCTATTTGATGCAGCCTATGAGGCCTTCATACAAGAAAAGCATCTGCCACATTCAATATTTGAAATAGAAGGTGCAAAAGATGTAGCAATAGAATTTAAAAGTTTTTCAAAAACAGCTGGATTTACAGGATTAAGATGTGCATATACAATAATTCCGAAGCAATTAAAAAGTGTTAGTAATAATGGAAAAAATATATACTTAAAAGATATGTGGAACAGAAGACAATGTACGAAATTTAATGGAGTAGCCTATATTATTCAAAAAGCAGCAGAAGCAACATATTCAGAAGAAGGAAAAATACAAATAAATAATAATATCAATACATATATGGAAAACGCCAAAATTATAGTAACAGGATTACAAGAAATAGGACTAAAAGTATACGGTGGTAAAAATTCACCATACATATGGTTAAAAGTGCCTAAAAAATATACTTCGTGGGGATTTTTTGACGAAATGCTAAAAAAAGCAGGTGTAGTTGGAACACCTGGTGTAGGATTTGGAAATAATGGAGAAGGATATTTTAGGCTAACAGCATTTAATACAACAGAAAATACGCAAAAAGCTATTCAAAGGATTAAAAAATTTAATATAGTAGAGTAATCTTATTTTTATTTTTACTAATAAAACCTTCCTCCTTTAAATACTTCATTTCTCGCATCATAGCACTCCTATCTACACTCAAATAATCTGCTAAATCAGTTAGCGAAAAGGGCATAGAAAAAGTCTTACTAAAATTCATTGAACTAAGACTATTAAAATAAAACAAAATCTTTTCACGAATAGTCCTTTTCGTTAGCAACTCAATGCGTAAATTTAAATCCGTAATTTTATTTAAAATCAACTCAGGCAAATTAGCTGCCAAAATATCGTGAAATTTGCAACGATTATTACATTTCCTATAAATATCGTCATAATGAAAAAACAAAACCTCACAATCTTCCCTTGCTACAACAGATAATTCATTATTCATAGTAACCATGTAAAAAATTTCTCCAAAAATATCTTTGGCAGTAAAATGCTCTACAATTGTCTTATTTCCACTTAAATTATACCTAATTAAATCCGCACTACCACTTAACAAAATACAAAGTTGATTGCGTTTTTGTATATAAGTAGTAATAATACTATTCTTCACGAAAGACTTTTTTTGAACCTTTGCACAACAATTAGCAAAATCTTTTATAAAATTATTAAAATCAAAATGATTTATCATTGTATCAACCTCGCTCATATTATATACTAAACAGCAATTAAAAGCAAGTACGTAACAAGGTTACTAATTTGTAATAAAAATGAAATAATTATGACAAGCTTAGAGAGAGAACGACAATAAATTATAAAAAAAAAAATTTTGAAAAAAGTTGCAATTGCAACTTTTTCACAAAAAATGATAGTATATAATAAAATCATAAAATGACTAAGGAGGAAATGGGAAATGAAAGTAATAAAAAGGGATGGGAGAGCTGTTGATTTCGATCAAGCAAAAATCGTAATAGCAATTGAAAAAGCAAATAAGGAGGTAAAACCTTCACAAAGAGCAACAAAAGAAGAAATAAAAGAAATCGTTAGTTACATTGAATCAATGGACAAAAAAAGAATATTAGTAGAAGACATTCAGGACATTATCGAAGAAAAACTAATGGAATACCAAAAGTACGAATTAGCTAAAAAATACATAGTATATCGTTACACAAGAGCCTTAGTAAGAAAACAAAACACAACAGACGAATCAATTCTAGGTTTAATTAGAAATGAAAATAAAGAATTAGCAGAAGAAAATTCAAACAAAAACACAGTACTTGCTTCTACACAAAGAGATTACATAGCAGGTGAAGTATCAAGAGATTTAACAAAGAGACTATTATTACCAGAAAAAATAGTAAAAGCAGACGAAGAAGGAGTACTACATTTCCATGATGCAGACTATTTTATACAGCCAATATTTAATTGTTGCCTAATAAATATAGGTGACATGTTAGACAACGGAACTGTAATGAATGGAAAAATGATAGAAAGCCCAAAAAGTTTCCAAGTAGCATGTACAGTTACAACACAAATTATAGCAGCAGTAGCAAGTAACCAATATGGTGGACAATCTGTAGACATGAAACATTTGGGAAAATACCTAAGAAAAAGTCGTGAAAAATTCAAAAAAGAAATTGAAGAAAACTACAAAGATAGACTACCATCAGATGTAGTAGATCAATTAGTTGAAGCAAGGTTAAAATCTGAACTAAAAGCTGGAGTACAAACAATACAATATCAAATAAACACATTAATGACAACAAATGGACAATCTCCTTTTGTCACACTATTCTTACATCTAGAAAATGATGATCCATACATCGAAGAAAATGCAATGATAATTGAAGAAGTTTTAAGACAAAGATATGAAGGAATAAAAAATGAAGATGGAGTATATGTAACACCAGCATTTCCAAAACTAGTATATGTATTAGACGAGCACAACTGCTTAAAAGGCGGAAAATATGATTATCTAACAAAACTAGCAGTAAAATGTTCTTCAAGAAGAATGTATCCAGATTATATTTCAGCAAAAAAAATGCGTGAAAACTATGAAGGAAATGTATTTAGCCCAATGGGATGCAGAAGTTTCCTATCACCATGGAAAGACGAAAACGGTAATTACAAATTTGAAGGAAGATTTAATCAAGGTGTAGTAAGCATCAACTTACCACAAATAGGAATAGTCGCAGAAGGTGACGAAGAAAAATTCTGGAAAATATTTGACGAAAGACTAGAACTTTGCAAAGAAGCATTAATGTGCAGACATTATGCACTACTAGGAACAAAAGCAGATACAAGTCCAATTCACTGGAGATATGGAGCAATAGCAAGACTTGGACAGGGAGAAAAAATAGACAAACTACTTTATGGTGGATATTCGACAATTTCTTTAGGATACATTGGTCTATACGAACTAACCAAACTAATGAAAGGAGTACCACAAACAGCACCAGAAGGAAAAGAATTTGCATTAAAAGTAATGCAACATATGAAAAATAAAACAGCAGAATGGAAACAAGAAACAAACATTGGATTTGCACTATATGGAACACCAGCAGAAAGTCTATGCTACAAATTTGCAAGAATAGACAAAGAAAGATTTGGAACTATAGAAGATGTTACAGATAAAGGATACTATACAAACTCATATCATATAGATGTAAGAGAAAAAATAGATGCATTTTCAAAATTAAAAATAGAGAGCGAGTTCCAAGACTTATCAAGAGGTGGAGCAATATCATATATAGAAATACCAAACATGAAAAACAACTTAAAGGCATTAGAAGAAGTAGTAAAATTTATATACGATAATGTACAATATGGCGAATTCAATACAAAATCTGACTATTGTCATGAATGTGGCTTTGATGGAGAAATAATAATAAACAAAGACAATGAATGGGAATGTCCAAAATGCGGAAACAAAGATCATGCCAAAATGACAGTAGTAAGACGCACATGCGGATACCTAGGAGAAAATTTCTGGAATACAGGAAAAACAAAAGAAATTAAAGCAAGAGTAATGCATTTATAAAATAAATATAATGATACAGATTCCTATAGTTTATAAATATATATATATTTATAAACTATAGGAAATAATAAAATTATAGGAAAAGAAAGGAAGGAATAAAAATGGAAGGTATACTAAAAAATACAGTAAAAGACTTTTCAAAAGCAAATGAAATAATACAAACAATTATTATTGCTTTATTAGCTCTTTTAGTTCCAACATTTCTAGCACAATTATTAAATACTATATTTGGTGAAGGAAGCATTATTGCAAGTAATTCACAATTAATAGTTGGAACAATAGTAAATACAATATTAATTGTAGCAGCTTTAAACATAAAAGGGTGGTACAAAATAATACCAATAGTAACAATGCCTAGCATTTCTACTATATTAAGCGGATACATCTTTAAATCTGCATCCGTATACATGGTATATATGATTCCTGCAATATGGGTTGGAAATTTACTTCTAATACTTGCTTTTAAATATATAATGATTAAAAAAGAAAATAATTACTTTGTAGCAAGTATAATAGGAATAATTGCCAAAGTATTAATCATATTTTTATCATTTACAACACTAAGAGCATTTAATATATTTCCAGAAAAGTTAGTAACCACTTTATCACAAGCAATGAGTATGACACAACTTATTACGGCAATAACTGGTTCTATAATAGCTTTTGGAATTTACAAAATCGAAAAAAGAACAAAAGCAGATATTAAAAATTAGAAATAAATAAAGCACTTACAAACTCGTAAGTGCTTTATTAAAAAGAAAATCAATGGGCTAAAACACAGTTTTAATTATCTTAATACATTGTATCACAACTTTTAGTGTTTGTAAAGTACTACTTTGTAATATATTGAATAAAATTGTATCTTCTAAGTACAATACTTTTAGAGTAATTTACGGAGGTAGAAGATATGTCAAAAGGAGATTTAAGACCTATTTTACAGGAAATTCAATATGGAAACATTAATGTTAATTTAGATAAAATTATGGAAGAAAAAGAAATTTCTACATATCAATTAAGCAACAAAACAAACATAAGATTTCAAACTATACAAAACTTGCGAAAAAATCAAGCATGTAGGATTGACTTTGAAGTTCTATCCAAAATTTGCTATTCCTTAGACTGCAAAGTAGAGGATATTATAGAATATAAATCTAGCTAGTCAAATAATTGATATTGTATCTAAATCTTCTCAATGTAATTTTACCAAGTAATTTTATCATTTTTCATTAACAAATATTTTATTGAAAATTGCCTTTACAAATTCATTATCATTCATTTTGTTTTCTAAATACTTGTTAAAATTGTCTTTATTTATTTCATTATTTTTTATATCATTATAATTAGGATATAATTCTTGGGCATCCGTTCTACTTGCTTTATACGAATTGCCACTAAAATTAAAAGTAATATATTGAACATTATCAATTAAAGAAAATATAGATACTGTATTATATAATAAACATTTTTCTAAATACTGATTTTCATTTATATACCAGTCTGTAATATGATAGTCAACAGTTAATCCTAAATTTTCTGAATCTATTTCAAATGCATAACCATACTCCGAAAGAGGCAAACTATCTATTAAATGGCTGTCATTACTATTATTTCCTATATATTGACTTTTGAATTTTATAATATTATCAATTCCTGACTTTTCTCTGTTAAATGGAGTTACAGGTACAGTTTCTTCTGTATAAATTTTTTTCGTATCAACTATATAATATTCATTTTTTGTATTTCTATTTATTCTATAAACATTACAAAGTGGTGCTTTATAAATAATCATATTATCAGTTGTTTTTATTAGGTAAGAAAATCTTGGAGCTACATTATTTAACTTTGTATTTGCATAATCTAATCCTAATAATAATATAAGCCCTAATACCAAATATCCTAAATTAAGAAATAATCTTTTTACATATGATTTTCTCTTATTAAATTTAGAAAAACCTATTAAAGATATAACTAGTCCAAATATGGAATAAATTGATCCCCAACTACTTTCTGATGGAAATATAGTAAATGCAGTAAAAATAAGCCCAAGTCCAAAAAATATTAAAATTCCTGCAATTACTTTGTTTCTTTCATGCACTTTTTTCCCGGTATAATCTATTGTGCTAATAATATTTTCTTCCAATTTTTCTTGATAATGTTCTTTATCTACCTTTTCTCCACTAATTAAATCATTCAATGTAACACCTAACTCTTCACTTAATGGTTTAAGTAAAGAAATATCTGGCATATAATTTCCATTTTCCCATCTTGATATTGTTTTTGCTGTTACTCCTAACTTTTCGGCTAAGCCCTCCTGTGTTAATTTTTTTTCTTTCCTTTTTTCTGCTATAAATTTTCCAATTTTAGTATTATCCATAATTTTTTACGCTCCTTTCATGTTAAGAATAGCAAGAAAATTAAAAAATTAACACCCCACAAATAGCGAATTGATATATTTTTAATATAAAATGAATTTATTAATTATTTATTGTTATATTTCCACAATCGCAATTTACTTTTGCGTTTTTTACCTTAATTATATTATTGCTTCTTACAGTCCTAAAACCTTTTTCAGTTGCTTTCTATCAAGTTGAGTTGGAACTTTAGCAACTCAAATTAACATTAACACTTTTTATATCTTGTAATTCAAATCTATATTTTTGACCATTTTTATTTACTTCATCTAAAAACATATCATAAGGTCTACACCATAATTTATTATCTCCATATAAAGCTCTATATGAGACCATTTTTTCACCAGTTTCACTGTGGTAAATAATATCTTCTACAATATATAAATCTCCTTTATAATGTTTATAAACTCCATTTATTTTTAATTCTCTCATAAAAATTCTCCTTTCATATGGAAAATATTGATAAAATAATTTTAACATAATATGAAAAAATATCAATGCTTTGAAGGCACAGAATGTAAAAATTAATGTAGTGTTAATGTAGTTTTTAATATAAAGTAAATTCATTAGCTAAGTAGAAAGTCTATTATATTTATTACTTTTATTCCTTCGATTTGCTTATTTTTTACTTTATCCATGGTTAAAATAACCTTTTTATAATTATCTTTTATAGCGAGCA
>CANRPR010000044.1 GCA_947632535.1 uncultured Clostridia bacterium
ATTTAAAGATATTGTACAAAAAGATTTGTCTGTTGTCAAGTGGTTGCATAATATTTCCTTTGGAACATTCCGACTATATATAAACATTACTCCCATATATGTTTTACAAGTATAGTATGTCAGAATATTATGTAATGTATACATCATTTTTTTATATTTGTATTATGGATATAAAATGTTAGAAATAAATTGCTTTTGAATAAAAATAAAAATTGCACAAGTTTCTTAATTTAATAAAAAACTCATGCAATTTCAATATATGTTAAATGTCCAAAAAAGAACCGTCCCTATTTTCCCATCTCTTCTATTTCTTTTTGTAATTTCTCTATTTGTGCTCTTTTGTCTGCTATCTCTTGCTGTCTTTCAGCTTCTATTTTGTGTTCTTGTCTTCTATTTATCATTAGAGTTGAATAGTGTGATGCTCTTCCTACATCTGGTGAGAAGAATTTAATATAACCTTTTTCTCTTCTTGCAACTCCTCCTATATATTTTCCACATGGTTGCTCTGGATTTTCTTGTAATCCTCTTTCAAGATATCTTTCTACTCTCTGTTTGTCTAGTAAATTTGTCATTACCATATGGCAATAATTTGGATCACTTTGTAATAAATTTAAATCTATTTCCGCTAAAACCCCTCTGTAATCGCTTGCTCTCCTACTTTCATATTGTCCTGTTTGTCTGTTTAACTCTAGATGGTCGCAATCTCCATACCATGCAACTGCACAGTTATATACTTGATGACCTTCCATGTTTAAAGCCTGTCTTCTTAGTATTAACCTTGTACTATCATATAATTTGTTAAAATCTGCATTTTCATCATATAAATCTACTTGTATGTTATCATTATCCATATTGTATTTAATTTTAAATGGTAATTGCTCTGTTGTATTGGTTGCATTTTTTGCGTCTGTTTTATTATTTCTTTTTAATTTATCGAAAAGTCCCATAAAAATCACTCTCCTACAGATTCATTATACTACATTTTACATAATTTTGCAAGTTTTATCTTTTTATACTTTATATTCTCATTTTTTCTATGAAATATTAAAAGCAAAGCGCCACTCTTCTTTAGAAAGAGCGACGCTTTGCCTTTTGAATGATTAGCCAAAGATAATTTTATGTACTTCTGGTGTACTAGCTTTGATTTTCTGATTGTTGATTTTATCGTAGTTGTAATTTCTTTTTTTGTTGTCCATGTAGTTAAGAAACCACATGAACGGAACAGTTGTCCAACTTTTAGAAAATTCAAATGCTTCTGAAATAGAGTCCAGTTTTAAGCGAAGATCTTGCCGTGCATCTAAACTTATATGCATTGTGCCATTGTCATTTTCGCCATGTGAACAATGATTTAAAGCTTTCCATTGTTCTGGTTTAAGTGCTTCGCCAATTTTAACTTCGCCGTAAACTTTGGCATTATTCAGAAATTTTTCGTAATACGATTCAGCATAAAGTATTAGACCTTTTTCTTTATGGAAGAAAATGATTTCTTCTTCTTCGACGCTTTTCTTGGTGCTTTGCTCCTTGTGCCCTTTAAATTTCTGACAAAGTCCACATTCGAAGCCATATACTTTTGCTATTTCGATAAATTCCTGCCATGTCATGCCCACGTGAGTGTCACCTACAGTTTCATCGGTTGTAATTGTGGTAAACTCTAAAGTGCTCTTTGTTTCTTCATTCATAAACATACCTCCAAAAATTCTTTATTTGTATTACACGAGGTTTACCATACCTTACCTAAAGGCATTGTATATTAGATTTTACCATAATTTACATAATTTTGCAAGCTCATATGTATTTTATTTTATGCTTGCTAATTCTTTTTCATTTTTTAATGTGTTTTGGTTGTTTTTATTTCTAACAAATATTAGTTTGAATATTGTTCTAACTGTTGGTTGAATGAAAAATAATTGTGTGAAATATGCAAATGGAAAGTTAAAGCATATTAGTTTTAGCCAATTTGCAAGTAGCGTAAATATATTGAATCCCATATAATATGGGTAATATAGAAATGCTGCTATGAAACTCATTGCAGGACACATTATTGCAACTGTTGCACATATAATTGCTGTTTCAAATAGAACTGGATGTGTTTTTTGTACATCAAATACTTTTGAAGCTAATTTGAATGATAGTGGTTGTCCTATAAATATTTCTAGACTGTAAGCTAGACAGAATTCCACTAGTATTATAGCCCATATTGGTAACATTTGACCACACATCATAACTCCACCTTGTTTGTTTATTGCTGCTATTACGCTTGTTTCTCCATTTATAGACATTAAAGTGTTTCCATTAACAACATATAGACTAAAGAAAACATATGCATGTACTGTTATTATAACTGTAATTAATGCAAACATTAACTTTTGAAATTTGTTTTGTGGCATTTTTATCTCTCCTTTCTTTTTATTTGCAAAGAAAAAACACATATAGTGGTTGTTAGCAATAAATCCTATATCTGGCTTTATAAAAAGTTCCGTAATCAGATTTATGTGCTTTAGCACTACATGTGTCGTCTTTTTAATTATTTTTATAGTTAGTATTTTAGCAAAATATTTTTATTTTGTCAAAGTATTAAACATATTTCTATATTGTATAGAAAGTTTTTTGGGGTTACAAAATTTGTAACCCCAATTGTTTCAGCCACCCATTCCCCAAAATTTCCTAGTTTCAGAAGCACCAGCGTACATATGTTTTTGCAAATTAGCATTTTGCTTCCGAGCTTCTTCTTCTCGTTTAATGAAATAATTGGAAAATCCATCATATTCGTCAAGAACTTCTTTTAGTAGTTGCTGCGTATGCATTGAGCTACTCCGCTCGTTATCTTTGTACAATTCATAAAGCTTCGCATTTATGAAATCGTTTTTTGCAGATTCAAGTCCGCTTACAATTGCATATGCAGACGAGCTTTTGTAGCAGCTAAGCACCCCTTCAACAAATCTTTTTACATCTTGCTTATTGGCAGCTATCATGATAGTGTTCCTCCTTGAAATAATTTTATTTACTTACGCAGTCTACCCATAAGCTGCAAACAAGGTATGACAACGTAAATTCTACCTATATTATACTACTTTTTATATGTTTTTGCAATTTTGCCCATGCTTTTTATTTAAATAAGTATTTTGCTTGCAATATTTTTTTGTATGTGTTATATTCAAGGAAGATACAAGGAGGAATTAAATATGTCTTTTTTTAATCCTTTATGGAAATCTTCTATTGATAAGAATATAGGTAAAACTCAATTTGAAAAAGATTGCGATTTGCAAAATCAAAATTATCCTGATATGAATAAAAATAAATATGTTAGTATGTCTACATTGGATAGAATATGTGATAATCTGCAATGTAATATGGCGGATGTTATTAAATTTATACCTGATGAAAATAGTTTACAGGATTAATGTGAATTTTTGAAAGGATTATTATATATATGAAAAAACTTGGTCTTGCATGCACAGGTGGAGGAGTGAAAACTGCAGTAAATATTGGTGTATTAAGAGCACTCGATGAATTAAATATAAAAATTGATGCAATTTCTGGTGCTAGTTTGGGGGCACTTGTATCATTTCTTTATTTATGTGGATATTCACCTAAACAAATTTTAGAATTTTACCAGACTGATATATTTAAATTTCAAAAATATAGTTTTTCAGAAATATTATTCGCTGTACCAAATTTTTTTATAAATGGTGGCTCAAAAAATCCTAAATTAATTACAAATTATGTAAAAAAAATAGAGAATGAAAATAATATAAAATTTTTAAAGGATATTGATACTCCTTTTATTATTCCTGCTTTGGATATATCTGCAAGAGAAGCAATTTATTATTCTTCAAAACCTTTAAAAGGTAATTATAAATATTATACTGATAGAACAATATCAGAGGCAATACGCAGTAGTTGTGCTGTTCCCCTTATGTTTACTCCAAATAAAGTAATAATTGATGGAAAAAATCATTTTATGCTAGATGGAGGGATATTAACTAACACTCTTGTAAGACCTTTAACTCAATTTGCTGATTATGTTATTGGAATTACAAATAAATTCTATCCAAAAGAACGAAAAAGAGTTAATTTAGGAACAGGGTTCACTCAAACATTTCAGTCTATAAGAAGAACATTTTTGTCTGAAGAAAAACAAGCTGCAGATTTATGGATTGAATTAGATGAGAAAACAAATAGATTTATAGGCAGTAAAGAAGAAATTAAACATTATGAAGATTATGGATATAAAATAATTATGGATTATGCTAAACAACATTATTTTGATGAGTTATATCAGATATAATAAACTGAGATTTTGCTTGCAATATTTTTTGTATGTTTTATTTTTCTATCTTTACTAGAATCTTTCTCCCACGTCAATCTCTCTGTGCTTGATATACTCAAAAAAACTATTTAAATCCGAATTAACTAATTTGACAGAATCTTCTTTTCCTACTTTTTTAGCATTTTCTAATAATCTATTATATAAATAGTTTACAATATCAAATGCTGTATCTCCTTTTTGGGTACTTAACCTAGTTAATTGTTCAGGCCTAATAGTATGATTTGCTTTCCCTTTTATATCTCTTTCAGGATGTTGCTCAAACATTTCTTTTAAACTTTCCTTTGAAAAATCTTCTGAAAATACACTATCATACTGATCTTCTATTAAAAAATCTTCGCCTTCTTTAGCATTAACTTGGAAATAAATTTCATCTTTAAATCTTTTTTCCATAGCATCATAAACCTTTTTTTCATCAACTTGTTCTTGACTAGAATAATCTTTTATATCGAAATACCTTCTATATTCTTCGGGAATATCACAAACTTTTAATTTTTTGAATTCGTGAATGAATGAATTTTTTATTTCGATTATTCCTTTTCCACCTCGTGATAAATATACTCTTGATTGCTCTTCATTTTTCATTTTTGAAGCCCCGCCAATTTGTGGTTTTAATCCTTCTCTACTAATTCTTCCTAAATTATCTCTTCTTGTAAAATGGAAATATGAACTATTTAAATCAATACCACTAATATCGACTTGTTCTAAACTACTTTGTTGTTGTAATTCCAATTCTTGACTTTCTATTTCATTCTCTGTTTCGTCAGTCAATGGTGTATTTGACATTTCTTCTAATACTTGCTTTCCCAAAATAGAAGTACTAACTTGTTGATTAGGAGGCAAAAAGGTAGGTATGTTTGTATCATTTGTTGTTTCAATTTCTGGTTTACCAACTAATTTGCTCATTTGCTTCAAATTTTGTGGTGCCACTCCGAATTTATATACATTTGAACGAGCGCCTCTTCTTAATACTTGCATTTTATTTAACATTTCTGAATTTATTTTGATTATTTCATTTTTAGACATAGACAATCCTTTCATCCATTTTTTCTTTTTGTAATAGTATAATAAATATTATTTTGTTTTAAAAAAATTTTTTATTTTATTAAAAATTCTTGTAATAAAATTTGCTTTATAAACTACCATTTCAGTAGTTTCTTCTTTTGATTCTATTTCACTACTAGTATTTCTTTTTTTAAAGATATTTTCAATATCATATGATGCCTTTTTTTGTTCTTCTAAAATTAATCTATCGTTTCTTTGTTTGCTGATAATTTTTTCTCTTTGTATTTGGGTTGCCCAATAATCTCTAAATAATATTCCTATTATTGCTTTTGCTCTTTTAGAAACATTTTGTTCAGCTAATGTTTTTTCAGGATTATATATAAATTTATATTCTTTGTTTGAATTTAGTTTAAATAGTTCTATTTTATTTTCAGGAATTTTCTCATAGTCTTCTTTAGAAATATACTTTAATATTTCTAAAACTTCACTATATGCATTTGCATATTCTATATTAACCATTTTATCCTCTTTTCGTTTTTTATTTTAAAATAAGAAATAATAATATACTAATTGCTAATTGTGCTAGGACGATTTTATTTGTTATTTTATATATTTTTTCAATTATCATTCTTCTTTTTTCTGCATCCCAATACTTTCCAAAATGTACTTCTGAATGTTCTACATAGTCATCAATATCATCAGTATAATTTCCTCTATGTTTAGAATAATTATAACCTGCATATTTAATTTCTGGTAATAATGGTCTATATAGTGATAAGATATACCAATATGAAAAGATATTTCCTAATAGTATTGCAATAAACCATTGTCCAAATATTAGAATATATTTATTGCCTAAATATTCTGCAAATGCAGGTGATATTTTATCTGCATTGATTTTCAAAATTATATATAAAATATAAGATAAAATAATTCCTACAGATATTGTAAAACATTGAGTTCTTATTTTTCTGTGCTTTATAGTTTTATTGTATCTGTCTTCATTGTCTTCTAATATGTTCATTACTTCTGAATATAAGTTATGAGCTTCATTTTCTTGGTTTGTAGTATTTAGATCAATACTTACATCAGATTCTCTAAAATATAGTGATACCACAATTCCATTATATACATCATTAACTGTATTGTTTGGTTTTTTTGTAAAAAATGCAATATATAAATCAATAGATATACTCTTTATGCTACTTGGCTGATTTAAATTGCCGATAAACCAGTTATAATTACTTTCTTTAATTTCTTTTCCATTTTTAAATTTTATTGTATAATTTATTTTTGTATTTCCATCTTTATATTCCCATTGTTTCTCACCATATGGAATATTTTTGTTTTTATTTTCTTCTAGTTCAAACTTTTTATCATATTTTTCTTTATAATCTTCTAGATAATTCGCCATTTTTACAATTGTTTCTAGTGATATTTGTTTATTTACTACGTTATTTTTCATTAAATTTTCCCCTTTTTCATAAGTTTATTATTCTATAATTTTTATACCATTACTGCACATAAAAGTCAAATGATTTATAAAATGACAAATAAAAGAGAGGAACTTGAAATGTGAATTTATATTTTTCATAACTTGGACGTATACTGGAATAGTTGCCTGCATTTTGTATAAAACATAATTCTGGAAACTTGTCATATTCAGCAGAGAATATAACTTCATCAAACTCTGAAGTCACATACACTTTATTATTCCGATACATTTTTGTCATGCCAACGGGCAATAGGAAACTCTACTCCAAATCTTTCAAAAATGTGATTAACTGATACATCTTCATACTCTGTAGGTACAACGAGTACATCAGTAATTAGTTCAATAAAATCAGTCATATTATTTTCTTAAATTTTCTTGGAGGTTAGAAACCTCCAGATTATTGATTAATACCTTTCGGTTTCAAAAAATTCATATTTTTGAAAAGTGTTAGAACTCTTGATAGAACTTTGCATTATTTTAAAATTAAAACACCAAGTTCTGATTTTTCAAAACACTTGGTGTTCTAATGGTGCAGATGATAACATTCAAAATTCTATAATTTAACTATTTCAATGTATTTTCCAATTCTTTAGGTTGGTAAAATTGGAAAATTTGCTTTTATTAAAAGAATAAAAATAATATTATTTAATACTAGTAATTCTTCATTCTATTCTTTCATATATTATATAAATTCAACATCATCTTTAAGTAATCTATCTTTAAACTCATTTATTTTACTTTCAGAAATTATATAAACTTTTTCTCCTCCCCAAGCACTAAATTCTTTTCCTTTTATAAATGAGCTGATTCCGTCGGTTTGATTTTCTATTACTTGTTTTTGTAGCGCTTGATATATTTTTCTTATTTTATCTTCTGGTCTTTTCCAACATAAATATTTGTTAATGCTCTTTATATAAAGCAACACATAATTAAAATTCAAATTTGGGTTAACACTACAATAAAATTTCTTTTGATTTAGTGTTCCTTTTGTGCTTTTTTCTATTATTTTATCATTCATTTTTCAAAATTCTCCTTTATTTTTACTATTTATTTATCTCTCACTTACACATGTTACTACACCATTTTTATATTTTGTTAAAAATTTTTCATTATTGTAATTTCACACAAATTATTATTAATCATCTTTATATATTCACATCTCCTATAAATGTAAACTTATTTTTAATAATTTTTATTATTAGCACTTATATATGCCTCTAGCCTTTTTTCCCATTTTGAGCCTTTTAATATTAATGTCCAATTTTCTTCATAGTTATCATTCAAATAAATTGTGTAAACTTCATCTTTAACTATCTCATATAATTCACATCCTCTTCCATGTTCTTTAGGGTTAATCATATTCGCATTAACACTTGTAGATGTCTCTGTTTGATAATAAAAATATTCATCAGAAACATCCCAATACCATTTAATACTATTACTATAACAAGAATTAGTTAATGTTCCATCTTCAAAAAATTCTAATTTTCCATGCCTTACATAACCCAAGTCTGCTCTGCAACACCAACTTCCCTTTAAAATTTCTTTAATTTGGTTCTCACCTTTAATCTGAATTTTATTATCAAAAAGATTACCGTAAAGTTTCTTTAACCGCTTTATTAAGAGATTTATAGTCATTAACTTCACTCGGATCGATTCTTATATCATTTATCCAGCATTGTATTAAAGATTCTTCTGCCATAGTCTTACTGTTTGAATAATCTCCTAATTTTAAAAATATTTTGTAAGCCTCAAATGTTTCTCCATTGTCTAACATATTAGTAGCCTTTTCATATTCTTCTTTATTATTTTTTTCTTCTAATTCTTTTATTATTTCTTTACATTCTTCTATTTTCTCATCACTATCTTTATATTTAGGTATACTTTCTAATACTTCTATAGCTTCTTCGTAATTTTTATTTTCATAATATGACATAGCCTTATTATATAAATTATTTTTATTTATTAATGAGATAATCAACTTTGATACTATTACAATAACTATAACAATAACTATTAAGATAATAATAGCTATTATGATTTTTTTAGAATATTTTTTTATTTTTTCAATTTTTTGTTTTCTTTTTTTTTCTTCTTTTTCTAATTCTTCTTTTTTTAATTTTTCTATTTTTTCACTTAATTTACCACATTCTTCTCTAGCTTCTTTGTAATCTTCAAAACTTTCTAATATTTCTAGTGTATTCATTAACTCTGATAAATCATAAGAGTTTTTAGCTATATTGATTGTATTTATATATTTGTCTTCAAATGCTTTAACATTATCTTTCTCAATTTGTTCTTTTATTTTTTTATTTATTTCATTTATTCTGTTAATCAGATTTTGGTCTCCAAATTTTTTTACATACCTAAAATTTTTATTATTATCTAATATTATTTTATTTTTACTGCATATATTTATTAAATCTACGTCATTAGTAGCATGATATTCAACAAATAATCCTAACATATATACCATAGCATTATCTGGAGACATATCTGTTATTTGTTCTAAATATAAAGATGCCGAGTCCCAATCTTTTTCTTCTATAAATAATTCAATTCTTTTCTTTAAAGACTCTAAAGTTGCATTAGCAGTAAACCCATTTCTTCTTTTTTCTTCTATTTTTTGTATTTTATCATATTCTTCTTTACTTATCATCTTTGTATTTGTTGAATTACAATTAGGACATTTACTATAATCCGCTATCTTGTCTAAAATTTTGTTTGCTATTTTGCTTTGCTCATAAGCATCATATCTTGTTCCTCCAATTACATTTGCTAATGAACCAATAGATGAAATCAAAGATATTTGTACATTTTTTTTATTTTTTTCCATATCGTTATCTGTAAAACACCATATATGCCCACAAACATTACATCTTCTTACATATTCCATATTATAATCCCCTATCTCTATAAATGAAGTAATTATCTTTCAATCTCTCCACTTATCTTAGATTTTTATTTATTTTTATAAATTTTAATAAACACAATAAAAAGTGTACATATATTTTTTATTTAACTTTATCTAGAACCTTTCTTTACCATTTACTTCTTCTTATAATTTTTAACACCTTTTTTCTTGTGTTCTTTTATCATTTTACAGTAAAGAAAATATATTGTCAAGTGGTTGCATAATATTTCTCTTGTTACTTTATAATCGTTAAATTTAATTTTAAATGCACATTTGTTATAAAAATTTTAGAATCTACCATTAAATGCACGTTTTCATACATGAAATTAATATGATTTGAAAAATTATGTAAAGCAAATCATATTGAGTATGAGGATTTCCTTATATTTGTAGGTACCATTTACTATAACTTATTTAAGGAAGGCTTATCATGAAGAAAGAAGTAATTACCGTACCGACGGACAACTGCCCACTGGTAGTGTATCCAGCAAAGAAGGAAGAAAATCTGGAACACTGGTTTTAACATGGGAAGCAACGGAAGAATATCCTGAAACGAGAGTTGTCGTTGATATCTGCAGCTTGAATGTAGATTGGAAACCTATTATCTCTATTTCAGCTTCTAACATTGCATTTACTCTCATGCCAGTTGACCCCGAAGACATCTACTTCTTGAAGATGGCACAATAATTTGTCTTAATAACAATCCACGGGTAGAACCCGTGGATTTTCATATAGGCCTATAAGGCCTTGTTACAAGCTACCACTAAAG
>CANRPR010000045.1 GCA_947632535.1 uncultured Clostridia bacterium
AAATGAGATTAGTTAAGAATCTTAATGTTGAAAAAGCAGCTGCAATTGAAGAAGTAGAAAAATATGAAGGATTTATAAAAGCATTACCAAACGGTGAAAAAACATATAAATCATTATTAGAACAAATTACAACAGCAAAAGAAGCAATTTCAAATGCACAAACAGAAGAAATAATAAATACAACTCGTGATGATATCATATCAAAAATCAAAAGCTCAGTACCAGCTATAGAAGAAGATATGAAAAAACTAGACGAAGCAAAAACTGATGCTTTAGCTGAAATAAAAGGATATGAAGATATACTAGATAAAGTAGAAGGTTTATCTGTAACAGATAAAGAAATGGTTAAAAACCTTATAGCTGAAGCAAAAGACGGAATTAATTCTGCAAATTCAATTGATGAAGTTGAAAAAGAAGTTGCAGATTTCAAAGTTTTAGTTGGAAGCTTCGACAATGTTGCTTTAACAAAGAAAAAAGAAGATACATTAGCAGACTTAAATGAATATTTAGTTGAAGCAAAACCAGGTATGAAAGCTTTAGTAGAAGATACAATTACTAAAGTAAAAGCAGCTAAAACAACAGAAGCTATAGACACTATAATGAAAGGTCTTATTGAACCAGAAGAAGGAAAAGATCCTGTATTACCAACATTAAAGAATAAACAAAAAGAAGCATATGCAACATTGTCAACATATGAAGATTACTTAGCAGAAGATACAAAACTAAGTAAAACAGAAAAACAATTAATTCAAGGTGAAATAGACACAATAAGAGTTAAAGTTGACAATGCACAAAATGCTGATACAGTAACAACTGCAATGGATGAATTTGAAGCTTTCATGACTGCATCATACAATAATGTTAAAGTAAATGTTGAAGAAGATTTAGCACAAGCAACATTAGAATCAGCATTAACAGATGCAAAAGCAAAATTACAAAAATATTTAAACAGTGGTTATAAGGCTGTTAGCGATAAAGCTACTGAATATTTAGAAAAAATTGAAGAAGAAGCTGAGTTAGTTGGAACAGAAACAGCAGCAGCAATAAATACAAAAGCAAGCAACATAAAAACTAAAATGTATGGTACAGACGGAAAAGGTGAAACAGATGGTTACCTTTATGATTTAGCAACTTTAGAAACATCAGAAAAAGCTAAAGAAACAGCTGATAAACAAGCTCGTGAAAATGCATTTAAAACAGCAATTGCAACATTAGATAATTATGAATCAGTATTAGCAGATGCAAAAGAAGTTGAAAAATTAGGATTAACAGAAGATGCAATAGAGAAAATTCAAACTATGTTAAATAATACAAGAACAAAAGCAACAATGGCAGAAACAAAAACAGCTATAGAGGAAGCAATGAACTTATTAAATGGAGATAGTTCATACTTAGCTACATATTATCCAGAATTCTTAAAAGAAGCAAAAACATATAACTTTGATAATACAAAGGATGCTGCACTTGCAACATTAAAAGCTTTAAAAGAAGAATATAAAGATTCTACATTGGATTATGCATTTATGAAAGAAACAAAAGCTGCAACTGGAGAACAACCAGCTGAGTATACACAGATTTCTGGAACATCGTTAAAAGAATTCATAAATACAAAATACAATACAGTTTCTGCAGAAACATCTAACACTGGAAATATAGAAGAAGCTATAAATGATGTTGAAACAGCAGTAGAATCTGCAAAACAAAGAGCAGAATTAAAAGCTGCAAGAGATTCAGCAATAGCTAAATACAGAGCTGTTATGGCACAATCTGATATAGATTCAGAAACAAGTGCAATGTTAGAAAATGCTATAAAAGACATTCAAGCATTTGATTATGTTGCAGGTTCAGAAACAGCTACAGCAACAGCAAAAACTGTAAAAGATAAAGAAAATGAAATTGATGTTAATATAGAAAAACAACTTAAAGCAATAGAAGCACAAAGATTAGAAAACCTAAATAATGAAAAAACATTAAAAACAGCAGAAGTAGATAAATATATTGAAATAGCTGAAGCAAGTGGAAAAACAACACAAGCTGCACAATTAAAATTATATAATCAATTAATATTAGAGCAAACAGATATAGCAGGAGTAAATGATGCTTATAGCAAATATACAAATTATATTACTCAAAACTGCAAAGAAATGCAAGAACAATACAAAGTACTTTACGCTACAAGTATAGAAACAGATAAACAAACATATACATATACAAAGAAAACAAATACAACAGCTGGAGACACTGTAACTGAAAAAGAGGAAACAATCACTGTAACAATTGAAAAAGGTTTACTTGAAACATACAAAGACAATAAAGATACAGAAAAGCAAGGATATATTGACACAGCAGTAAGCAGTATTAAAGCAATAAGAGCAACAACAGTAGAAGATGTAAGAGCAGAGATTGCAAAAATAGTAGAAACATTAAATACTGCAATGGAAAATATTGAAGAATTAAATAATAACTTAAACAATGCAAAAACAACTAAAATAGCTGAAATAGATGCTGCAATTACAACAGCTATTGCAAATATACCAGATGAAACTGCAAAAACTGCTTTAAAAGGTGAATTAGAAAAATTAGTTGACTATTATAAAGAAGAAATTAATAAAGTAACAAGAGCAGATGCTACAAAAGTACAAGAAAATGGTGTAGAAAAAACGACATATCCAACAATTAACAAGAATGTAGAAGATGCTAAGAATGTTATTAAAAATAAAGTTGAAGCAGCAATTTACAATGGAGCAATTGTAGCTGATACTAATGGATTTAAAACAACAGGCGAGGCAAAAGACTGGAATAACACAAACAAACTATATGGAAAAACAGCAGAAGCATTACAAACAGGTGTAAAAGCCATAGCATTAGATGCTTCAGAAAATAATTATGAATTAACTGGTACATTATATGACGTTACAGGATATACACAATTCAGTAGTGATTCTAATAAACAACACGGAAATTATTTAGCATTACACTTTGAAAACAAGTATGCTGAAAAAATCACAGTAAAATTAAGTAATGGACCTATTACCTTAGGAGAAGATGGAAACTTAGTACTATTCGTAACATCAGAAAATAGAACTAAAAAACTAGAAGTAAATTACTATGCTGCTAACGAAGATGACATACCAATCAGAACAGTAACTTATACACTAGACAAATTAACACTTGGTGGAACATCATCAGTAGCTAGTAAGGAGGAGCTTTCGACTGCTTTATCTGCATCTGCAGACTCTGCTACAGCTACAAAAATAGTATTAGGTGCAGATGTTGAAGTTTCAGAAAAAATAGCTGTAACAAAAGGCAATATTACAATAGATCTAAACGGTAAAGAATTAAAAAGCACAATAACAAATGCAGATAGTGAGAAGGCAGAAAAGATAGCAGGAATAGATGTTGAAAGTGGTAATGTAACTTTAGTAAATGGAATATTAACAAATGTTACAACATCAAGAGAAGCAAAAACTGGAAAAACTACAATGGTATGGGTAAATAAAGATGCAAGTTTAACTTTAAAAGATGTAACAATCAACGGAAACTCTTATGGAGTTCATAGTGCAGGAAATGTAACAATAACAGGTAAATCTTCAATAAATGGAGATGATTACGGTATAGCAATGGTTGGTAAAGGTGAGGAGACAAAATTGACAATCACTGGAACTGAAGCGAACCCTATTAAAGTAACATCTAAAGGAATTGCTTTATCAACACTACATCAAGATGGAAATGAAAATATTAAAATAGATGCTAAATATGTAAACTTTGAAAATGACACAGATGTAGCAGTTTACTTACCAGCAACAGGAAATTTCACATTCACAAATTGTAATATTACAGGAAAAGGTGGAATAGATGCAAGAATTGGAAATATAACATTAAATAATACTAATGTAACATCAATAGCAACACAAGCAGCTACAAGTGACCAATTAAACACAAATGGTAAAACTGCAAATGATCAAAGTGCAATATTATTACGTTCACATAGTCCATATGTAGCAGAAGCTAATAAAACATTAAAATTAACATTGACAGGAAAATGTACATTAACTTCAGGAGTAGATAGTGTAGCAAAAATACATGTTTACCAAGGAGCAGCAAAAGGTGTTGAAACAATTGCTATTGCAGGAAATGGAAATGTAACAGCTAATGAAATTAAAGCTGAAAAAGCAAATAGTGCGAGCGATAATGTAGCAGTTACATTAAACAATGTAGCAATTACAGTAAGTGAAGACAATTCTCAAGATTAATTTAGCAATTACGCTAGAAATAAATGAAAAATAGGAGATTCATTAAATTGAATCCCCTATTTTTATTGTATAGACAAAATCATATATACCTCATAAAAGCGATAATAAATTTTCTATATATTCTACCATAAACAAAGGAATATTAAGCAGATTGCCATCCTTAGCCAAATTTCTCATTGAGAATCGTACTCGTACATTTGGAGTGTTTTTTTCGTTATAAACCTTCAAACTTGTATTATTCACATTCTCACTAGATTTTACTTCAATTGGAATAATATCATTTTTGCTTTGGATAATAAAATCTATCTCATACCTATGTTCAAAAGAAAAATAATAAGGATTTAAGCCTAATTCAGTTAGTGCCTGAGCAACATAATTTTCAGTTAAAGCTCCTTTAAATTCCTCAAATAATCTATTACCTTCTATAACAATTTTTCCGTCTAAATCAGTCATTCGTCTAAGTAAACCAATATCATTTGCAAAAAGCTTAAAGGCTGATAAATCGCTATAGCTTTTTAATGGAATGCTAGGCTTTGTAATGTTGTATATTTTATATACAATATTTGCGTCTTTTAACCAATTCACCGCTCCTTCATATTCTCTTGCTCTTGCACCGTCTTTTGCAACTTGATATAAAAATTTCTTGTTTTCTTTTGAGATTTGTGATGGAATGCTATTCCAAATAATAGAAATTTTATTTGCTTCAATATTTGTAGTGTGCTTTGAGAAATCACTTTCATATGCAATTAGAATATCTTTCTGAATTTTATTCACTTCTTCTAAGTTCTTATTTTCAACCCAAGAATTAACTGCCTCAGGCATTCCACCAATTATGAAATAGGCTTTTAACTTTTCACTTAATTTATTATAAAAAATTTCAGGTATATTTTCTATCTTCGTAACAGAATCCATATATTCTACAAGGTTTTGGCAATTGTCAGCCATCAAAAATTCCGAGAACGTCATGGGATACATGTCCAGAAACTCCACTTTTCCAACTGGAAATGATGTGTGAGACAGTCTAATCCCTAAAAGTGAACCAGCGCTTATAATATGATACTCATTGGCTTCTTCTTCAAAATATTTTAAAGCATTCAAAGCGTTTGGACATTCTTGTATTTCATCAAACACTATTAAGGTTTTCTCGGGTAGAATATTTTTTCCATATACGAATGATAATTGTTCTAATATCCTTTTGGGGTCTTTGGTGCTATCAAATAGTTGATATAATGCAGTGTCATGGTCAAAGTTAAAGTAAGCAATTCCATCATAGTTCTCTTTGCCAAATTGCTTTATAATATATGTCTTGCCAACTTGTCTAGCACCTCGCAGTATTAGTGGTTTGCGATTTTGGCTATTTTTCCATTCTATTAAATTTTGCATTATCTTCCTATACATACGCATAAACTCCATTCTTCTTTTTATTTTATAAATATATTATACCAGATTTTTGAAAATATTACACATTTTTTACAAATATTTTTAATATATTTACACATTTTTAACAATTTGCATACTTAATACACTTTTTTACAGCAATAATGAGTAAAAATATTTAGTAATGCAAAAAAGAAGATTCAAAATTAATTGAATCCTCTCTTTGTATGTTATAGCTACTATTCAGCTTCTTCAGTTTTAGCTTCAAGTGTATTGTCGTTTAATTTAACTTCTACACTTCCGCTATATGCGTTGTCTTTTATTACAAGTACGTCAGTATCTTTTAATAATGTATCTGTTTTGTCTGTAATTGTAATTTTTTCAGCACCTGAAGTTTTGCCTAAGAATACATGTACTTTGCTGCAATTTCCACCTGGTGTTAATGTACTTGTTCCTGTTATTGTCAATGTTAAATCTTTATAGTCTGGTTCTGCCTCCTCATTATCTTTATATGGATCTATAGAACGTAATAACACTGCACTTCCATCATTTGCTGATAAACCACTTTTATTTAAATCTGCTACTTTTGCTGCTTGTTCTGCTGTTGATGTCACATTTGTATTATTTAATGTTATATGTCCAACTCTTGCATCTATTCCGCCATTTCCTGTAATATTACAATTTGTAAATGTATATGTTCCCGTTGCTGGTAAGTATACTGCTGTATCTGTACTTTTTATATCTACATTTGTAGCTTCTATTGTAATATCTTCTTTTCCATCTTTATGCAATGTTGTTAGTGCTAGACCTTCTGATTCAATTGTAACTCTTTCTGCTGAAGTTGCATCTCCAATTTTTAATGTTTTTCCTGCACCAACCATAGCTATACCATATTTTTTTCCTGTTATGTGTGTTCCGGCTTTTACTGTTAAATTACCTCTACAATGTACTCCATAATATTCTCCTTCAATTGTTACATCTTCTAAAGTTAAACTTCCACTTGTATCAACCTGAATTGTTGCAGTTTTTTTGGTTTCTTCCGATATAGCAGATATTGTTGATGTTGACCCATCTGTAATTGTTCCACCTTTGATTGTTACATTGCCATTAGAAACTTTTATTCCTGCTTTTACAGCACTTGTATCAGCCGCTACTTTACTTGTTAATGTTTGACCATTTAAATCTATTACTACATCAGGTGTTGTTTTATCTTGACTTTCAGTTCCATTAGTTACATTTACAGTTAATCCATTTTCTAATTCTACTGGTGCTGTTAGTACTATTTCTGCAGGTGCTTTTTTACCATCTTCTGTTGTAGTAGATTTTATATTTTGTAATACATTTTTTAATTCAGTGCTACTATTTACTGATTTTTCCTCACTTAAAGTTAATCCTTTTAATGAATAGGTTACTGTTTTAACTGGTTTTTCATCTTCAACAGTCTCTTTTGTAGCATAGTATTTTATTACTAATGGTTTATTACTTTGGAATGCACTGTCAGCTCTCATTACTAAGTTTCTATCGTCACCTAATGTTACAGGGTTACCACTTAATGTTGCTGTAATTCTTCCAGCATATACGTTGTCAAAGTGCATTGCTAAGTAATGTCCTTTTTGTTCTTCAGTATTACCGCTGAATCCTTCATATTTATCAATAGAATATAGTTCACCGCTGAAAACATAATCTACATTTTCTAAGCCTTCCATATCTGTTAATGTAGTTGGATCAACTAGGTTTATATCTTTTTGTAATGTTTCTGCTTTTCTATTATATAAATTTTCTGCATCATTCCATTTTCCTTTTGTATCTACATTTGCTGGAGTTGCTGCACTATAAACTTTTCCATTTGCATAATTTCTAATAGCTTGTTCTGCTTCTTTTTGATATTTAGCTATAGTTGGATATTTTCTTTTTCCGTCTACCATTGTTTCGTCTGTTCTTGTTACAGAATCGATTTTTTCTTCATATGTTTTTGCTAAGTTTTTCAAGTCTCCTTGTAAACTTTCAGCATATTCACTTATTATTGATTTTACTTCTTGTTGTTCTGATGGTTCAGTTGATAATGTTTCTCCATCTACTTTTCCTCTAATTGCACGTTTTGCAACTATTTTTGCATCTTCCAAAGCATTAACTGCATCTGTTATGCCATCTAATCCTTCTTTCATTGTTTGGATTATTTCTCCAATTGCAAGTTTTGCTTTTTCTTCATCTGTTTCTTTTACTGTTTTAATTCCATTTATTGCATTTTCAATATATGTACGCATTTCAGCGTCTTTCATATCTTCTTTATATGCTACTGCTATACCTTTAGTGATTTTAACATCTGTTTTTGTGCCTTCTGAATCTTCACTATCTTTTTTCATATAATAGAATGTTTGCTCTGTTTCAGCTTCTTGGTATATAGCGTTATATTGAATTGTCATAACTTTGCAGTTTTCATTTCTAAATATTACATATTTATTGTATGCTTCTATTGCACCATCTTTGTCTGCCTCTTCCATTATTAATTGTTTGTATGTATTTAACATACTTGTAACATTGCTATTTCCTACCATTGTTGATATTTCAATATATCTATCTATTTCTGCTGTTGCTGTTTTCTTGTAATCTGCCAAGTCCTTAGCTTTCTTATTTTCTAACTCTTGAAGTCTATCTGCAATTTTAGCGTCAACATCTTTTTCTATTTCTTCAACATCTTTTGGTGTTGCACTGTAAGCTTCTGTATTATTGTAATCTAATGCAGAAATTCTATCTATTGCATCACTTAGCATAGAACTTGTTTCAATATCGTCTTCTATATTTGCTTGTGCTAATACTTCTCTATATTTAGCTATTGCTGTTTCTTTTGCATTACTTAATTCTGCTCTTTTATTTACTTCTTCTATTTTATCTTCAACAGCTTTTACTGACTTTTCAATATTTTCTGTACTATTTCTTTCACTGGTTACTTTTCCTAATTCTTCTTCAATAAAGTCTTTTAATAATTTTTCTTCTTTTCCAGCCTCTTCAAGGTATTTCAATTCAGAATCTTTATATTCTGTTTGATAGTTTTCTAGTTTTGTTTTTGCAGAAGCTTTTACTGAATCAAAATTGTAAGTTTGAGCTTTTACTAAGAATTCTGCATAATATGTTGCTAAGTAACCTTTTGATAATCCATCATTTTGGTCAAGTTTATTCATTGCACTCTTTACTTCTGATGCTTTTTCTGCTAATGTTACATTTGTTCTTGTTAGATTTAGCATATTTTGTATTTTTGATATATCTTCATCTTTTAATCCTAATTTTGTCATTTCTTCTGAATTTTCTAGGAAGTTTTCATAATTATTTAATGTTGCAATAGCTGAATCGCGAGTTGTTTTTAATAATGCTTTGTCTGCTTCTTCTTGGTCTTTTAATGCTTGTTGTTTTTCTTTTAAAGTATCTATTGCTCCTTTTTCAACTGGATCGGTTTTTCCATCAATCATTTTTGTAATGTCATTTGCTAATTGTTCTATTGCATCAGCTGTTTCTGTACCTGTTAATTTAGCTTTATCTTCAACTTGTTTTAAATACTTATTAGCTTCGGTTCTAACGTCTGCATATCCACTAGCTAAATATGGTTGTAATTTTGTTTTTGCATCATCCACTGCTAAAGTTAATTTCTCTTTTGCTAAATCTAATGCAACATTTGTTACAACATTTTTAAATGAAGAATTCATATATTCATGGAATTCTTCCACCGCAGTATTGACTGTTCCAGCATCTTGTGCGCTACCTACTTTTCCACGAATTATGGCTATTTCACCTTGAATTAGTTGCTTTTCTGTTGAAGATAATGTTGTATTTTCTTTTAAGTATTTTTCATATTCGTCTAACTCTGTATATGCAGCTTTTTGAGCATTTTTTAATGTTGGCAATACTCCACCTTCACCAATAAGGATTTTGTCCTCTTCGTTTATTACAACTGTTAATGCAGCTGTTATTTCTGAATCTTCTTTCGCTTTTTTCACACCATCAATTGCTTCTTCTATTAAAGCTTTCATACCTGGTTTTGCTTCTGCTAAATATTCATTTAATTCTGCTAAAACTTCTTCTTTTCTCTTTGTTAGATTAACATTTTCGAATTTGCTTACTAAATCTTTGAAGTTTTGTAATGCAGTATCAACTTGTTCTTCTGAACCAGCTATATTTATTGTATCTTTTGCTTCTTGTACAAGATTTTTAATAATTTCTTTATCTACACTAGATAAACCTTCTACATTGTCTATTACTTCTTCATATTTTGCTACTTCGGCAATAGCTTCAGTTTTTGCTTCTTCTAGTTTTTGTAGGTCTTCTTCTATAGTTGGAATTGAACTTTTCACTTTTGATATGATATCATCACGAGTTGCATTTATTATTTCTTCTGTTTGAGCATTTGAAATTGCTTCTTTTGCTGTTGTAATTTGTGCTAATAATGATTTATGTGTTTTTTCAGCATCTGGTAATGCTTTAATGTAGTTTTCATATTTTTCTACTTCTTCAATTGCAGCTGCTTTCTCAACATTAAGATTTTTAACTAATCTCATTTCAATAGCTTCAATTCTTAATCCTTGTCCTACTGTTCCTGCATATCCTGCATTTATTCCT
>CANRPR010000046.1 GCA_947632535.1 uncultured Clostridia bacterium
CGCTTTTCTCTTCTCGTTTCTTCATTTTATTACTAAACTTTCATAAAATTTTCTTATTCTTGTGTTGACTCTGTTCTTCCCTCGCTGCATTATTTATTATACTATTTTTAACTTCTTATGTCAATACTTTTTTTATCTTTTTTCCTACCTTTTTTCTTCCAAATATACAAACTTTTTCCTTTTTAGACTTTGCAAAGCAAAGCGGTTCTTTTTTGTGACATTTTTTAAATGTCCAAAAAAGAACCGTCCCTATTTGTACAAGAAATAATCTATTATTCCTATGTAGATTCCCCAAGCTAATCTATCTTGGTATGTGTCTTCTAGCAGTTGTTTTTCTTCTTCTGGATTTGATAGAAACCCGCATTCTACAATTGTTGTTGGTATTTCTACATGTTTTATTATATATATGTTGTCTATTTTTAGTGGTACTCGTTTGTTCTCCTTTTGTATTGCTTGATTTAAACTGTTTTGAATGGAAGTTGCCAGTTTTTGACCTTGCTCATTATTTTCTTTGTAGAAGGTTTGCCAACCATAGTATTGTTGCTGTGGTATTTTGTTTAAATGTATTGATACAAAGATGTCTGCACTGGATTCGTTTCCGATTTTTACTCTATTTCGTATGTCTGATATTTTCTTTTCTCTTAGTGTGTTTTTATCTAAATCGTAGATTGCATTTTCGTCTGAGCGCGTTAGTATTACTGTGCAACCGGCCTGTTCTAATAAGTTTTGCAATTTTAAAGCTATTTTTAAATTTGTTTGTGCTTCTGTTGTGCCATTTGTTGATTGAGCTCCTTCATCTGGTATTCCATGTCCTGCATCTATAACTATTACTTTGTTAGTTACTGGTAAGGCTACTGTTTGCACTGATTGATTTGTTGGGAAATTGTTTCTTTTGTTTGTCTCACTACTTGATAAAAATGTACTAATTGACACTATCATGATAATGATTATTATTAATAATCTTTTTTTGTTTAATATAATCATAAAAACCCCTCTTTTATTTATATGAGGGGTTTTTGTTTTTATTCTTTTTTTCTTCTATCTATTATATATGAACTTCCCATAACTGTTTTTGCTAAATGTTTTACTTGTGCACCGACTTCTCCAATTTCTAGAGTGTTTTTAAATCTTCCTTGATCTGCTATTACAACTCCAACTGATATGGAGGTTAATGGGAATTGCTCCATGATTCCTCTTCTGTTAGCTACTTCTAGATATCCTCTCTGCACATCTTCTTTATTAAAGAAGTCTATAACATTTTTATCAAATTCTGCTACTATGTTACGACAAATTTTTTCGTAGTCAACTTCTGATACTATGGCTATAAAATCGTCTCCACCAATATGTCCTACAAATCCATAATCGCATTCTAAATCGTGTATGTTTCTTGCAATTACTTTAGCTGTAAATTTTATTATTTCATCTCCTTGTGAAAAGCCATATAGATCGTTGTATGCTTTGAAGTTGTCTAAATCTATATATAATATTGCGAATTCTTCTTTGCTTAATAGTCTTTTTTTCATTTCTGTTTGTATTTGAACATTGCCAGGAAGTCCTGTTAATGGACTTACCCTTCTATTTATATACATTAGTTTAACTATGTTTTTTATTGTATAATATAAATAGTCTTTGTCTATTGGTTTAACAATATAATATTCTATGCCCATTTTTAATACATCGACTCTGTGTTCTTTGTTTGTTTTTTCTCCTATTACTAGGACTGGTGTTATGCTATTATCTTCGTCTTCTCTTATTTGACCACACAATTCTATAATATCTTTGTCTATGTTGTTTTCATTGATTATTATTGCTGCTGGAATATTTCTCAATGCAACATCTATATCTTTGGTAACAACGCGTTTGAATTTATATTCTTTTTCATTTTTGAATAATTCTTGTAATTGCAAGAATAATTGTTTATCGTCATCAATTATATATATTTCTTGTAACATTTTATACCTCTTTGTTATTTTTTGATTTTCTTTATTTCTATTTTCTGATTTAGCATTTCGCCTATTTTTTCAATTGTTTCTGATTTCATAGTTGGGAAGGCTTTACGCAATCTGTTTGTAGTTCTGTATAGTCTTCTTTTAATTTTTGTTTGTTTATGTTTCAAATCATTTACTACTGATTGAATTGCTTCCATATTAAGTGCTTTGTTCTTTTCAGTTTTCTTCATTTGTTTTAATTGTTCGTTTAATTTTTCTGTTATTTCTCTTAGTTTTTCTACTTTTGATTGTATGTTTGTAATTCTTACTATTGTTACTATGAAGTCTACTAACATTCCTAACATTATAGTGCTTGTTACTACAATTAGGGCTGTATTTGGAATTTTATCTACCTGCATACTAATGAATGGATGTACAAATTGTATGAATATTACTGCTAATATTCCCCAAAATATTGAATTCATTAGACATACTCTTCCTTGGAAGTTGAATTTATTGTCAGAATAATCCCAGTATTTTGTTTTAAATATTTTTTCTAATAATACTCCTACTATGTATTCCCATACAGATAATACTACAAATCCAATAATGAATATTGCTATAATGTTACCTCTGAATTTATCTAGGAATAATAACATTATAAGTGCTCCTACTCCATATATTGGGCAAACTGGGCCATGTAAGAATCCACTATTTACAAGTTTTTTCTGTAAGTATGTTTTAAAAACAGATTCTAAAACCCAACCAAAGAAGGAATATATTATAAAATACATTATTAATTTAAATATAACTGATTGATCCATTTTTCATCTTCCTATTCTTACCACTACTATTTATCTGGCTACTTTATTATGGATAAACGCATTTTCCTTTATATTCTCCAACGATTCCACTTTCATTAATTGCATCTAGTATTATATAGTTTTCTCCACTTTGTAGTTGTTGTTTATATTCTACTACTTTATTATCTGTTCCAAAGTATGAAGAATTTATTGTATATCTGTTTCCATTTAAAGTATAGTTAATTTCTTTAATTCCAAGTTCGTCTTCTACTTTAATGTATAATCCATCCGCTTCTTTTAGTAAAGTGATTATTGGTTTTTTTACTCCTTTTATATCTATAGTTTTTATTGTTTGTTTATTGTTTTGGTTTGTAGCAGAAACGTTTAAAGTGTTTTGACCTATTGGAATATCTACAGTTGCTTCTATTTTTCTATTATCTTCTTGGCTAGGTTGTACTGTAATTGGTTGATCATTGTTCCAAGTATAAACTAGTCCTGTTAAACCTGCTGCGTCT
Source organism: uncultured Clostridia bacterium (assembly GCA_947632535.1). GTDB lineage: Bacteria > Bacillota > Clostridia > TANB77 > CAG-508 > CANRPR01. The sequence continues at coordinate 3,247 of CANRPR010000046.1, forward strand.
TCTGCTGTCATCCTAATTTGATTTTGATTTGTTACGAATAGTTCTATTGTTGGTTTGTCTGGAGTTTCTACATAATATTCTTTTTGATATTGATAAGACTTTTGATTAATATCTATTACTGTTATGTTTAAAATGTTTGTACCTTTTGGTAAGTCTATATTTGTTTCAAAGCTTGTGCTTGCTCCTGCATCTATTGTTCTTTCGTCTTCGCCATTCCAGTTGTATGCAACTGTATATATAGGCTTTTGACTTTCTAAACTTATTTTTATCTGAGCATCATTTCTATCAACTTGTATATTAGGGCCTATTTCTTGACTGTCCTCTTCTACTTTTGAATTTGAGATTAATGCATATGATCCTTGTGCTGTAAAGCTAATACCGAATATAATTATTGCCACTGCAAAGAATATAACAATGCCTCTTACTTCTGAGTTTCCTTTATTTTTATTTTGTGTATATAATATTTGATTCATTTTTACACCTCATTTTAGGTTTATTTTTTCAAATTATATCATAAGGTTTTTTTATTGTAAATAAAAATGCATAAAAATTCCAACGACTTCTTTAAACTACAAAATCAAGTAGTTTCAAGTTATCGTTGGAATTTTTTGTGTATTTTTTATAAATTATTTAATTTATCTTAATACATATTTCTTTATTGCATATACTCCACCTGCAAATATTACTAAAATTATTGTTGTTAAACCAATATATAATTTTGTTTGTCCTGTTCTAGGTGTTAAGATAACTGGTGCATCGTCTATATCGTCTTCTCCTGGTTTTTTGTTGTTTGGTGTTGAGTCTTTATCTGGAGTGTTGCTTTCGTTGTAGTCTTTACTTATTTCTGCTGTATTTATACTTATTCCCATATTGTTTGCGCCATTTATCCATGTTAATGTTATACTTACTGTTGCACTTTCTCCTGGTTTTAGTAGTTTATCAGCTAATTGCTCTGTTACAACTTCTTTGTCATTTACTTTTTTCCATTGTGGATTATCTTTTTCGTCAAATCTTAAGTTTTGTGGTATATAATCTTTTACTTCTTTTGCATATCCTGCTATTTGACCTTCGTTTGTTACTCTTATTGAATATACAAATTTAACTACTACTTTATTAACTTCTGAAGATTTTAAATCCACTTTTACTGTTGGTTCTGGGTTCTCATCGCCTGTATGTCCTGTATTTGTAACTGTTTGTTTTCCATCTTTTATTACAATAGCCTGTGTTACCCATTTTTTCAAGCTTAAGTCAAAGTATTTTACTTTGATTTTTTCGTCATCTTGATCGTCTTCCTCTGGTTCGTTATTACCTGGTGTTGAGTCTATATCTTCTACTGGATCACCATTTTGGTCAGCATCTTCTGATATTTGTGCTGTGTTTATAACTATTCTGTCTGAGGTTGCTGGTTCTACTACTTTGAAGGCAACTTGTACATCTCTGTAGTCTGGATTTCTTGCTTGATCTGTGTCTACTATTTCTGCATCTTTATCAAATGGTTTCAATAATTCGTCTGCTAAAGCATCTGTTGTAATTTTTACTGCATCTTTTACATTGTCCGTTTCTTTTCCGTCTTTATCTATCATTTTCCATTTTTCGTTTATTTCGTGTTCTGGTAAGAACTCTAAGCCACTTGGTAAGTCGTCTGTTATTTCTGTTGCATATCCAGCTTTTGTTCCTTCATTATATATTCTTATTGTATATATTACTATATCTGATGGTGTAACTTCTACTGGATCTTCTGGTCCTTGGTAAGTTATTTTTCCATCTTCTGAAAGTAGTACTTTTGGAGCTCTATTGTTAATATCTGTTTCTCCATCTTTAACTAAGAATTTTTGTAATGCTAAGTCAAAGTATGTTAATTTAACTTTCTCGTCATCTTGGTCATCTTCTTCTGGTTTGTTATTATCTGGCGTTGAGTCTATATCTTTTCCAGGATTTCCTTCTTCGTCAGCATCTTTTGTAATTTCTGCTGTATTTATAAGTATTCTTCCTGATGTTGCTGGTTCTACTACTTTAAATGCAACTTGTATATCTCTATAGTCTGGATTTTTAAGTTGGTCTGTATCTATTATTCCTGCAGACCTGTCAAATGCTTTTAGTAGTTCATTTGCTATAGCATCTGTTCTAATTTCTACTGCATCTTCTACATTGTCTGTTTCTTTTCCATCCTTATCTATCATTTTCCATTTTTCGTTTATTTCATGGTCTGGTAAGAATTCTAGACCTTCTGGTAAATCGTCTCTTATCTCTTTTGCATATCCTGCTATATCACCTTCATTATATACTCTTATTGTATATATTACTGTATCTCCATTAGATACTTCTACTGGATCTTCTGGTCCTTGATATGTTATTTTTCCATTTGTAAGAACTGGTTTTGGTTCTCTTGTTGTAATGTCTTTATTATTTATTTTTGTAATGAATTTTTGTAATGCTAAGTCAAATACATGTACTTCTACTTTTTCAAAGTCGTCATCATCTTGTTGACCTGGAATATATACATCTCCTCTTTCAATTTCAGGATCTTTGTATGTTGGTAAGTCTCCATAAACTGATAATTCTGGATATGCTTTTTGTGAATCTCTATCTTTTAATGGTACTTGTTCTTTGGTTGTTCCATCACTTGATGTAGCTGTTAAAACATTTTTTCCTTCCTCATTTGCAAAGTCTGTAATTTCAGCTATGTTTGTAAGTTTACCTCCAACTTGTAGCACTCCTCTATCTTGTACTTTACATTTAATTTGTACTTCTTTATATGATAATGTTTTTCCATCAAATGCTGGAATTAGGTTTTCACCTGCTTCTAATTCAGATTCTTTTGATAGATGTTTTGTTTTTACTGTTTTTAGTGTAGAATCACTATCGTCTAAAATCCAACCATTGTTTATATTTTCTTCATCTTGTGGTAAGAATTCTAAGCCTTCTGGTAAATGATCTGTTATTTCTTGTGCATAACCATCTCGTTCACCTTCGTTGAATACTCTGATTGTATATGTTACTACACTACCAATTTCAACTGACACAGGGGTTTTTGGGTGTGTATATTTTGCTGTTTTTTCACCTTGGTATTCTGGATCTGTTAAAGGTGTTTTATCTATTTTGTCAGCTGTTGGTTCTCTATCTATACTTAGTGGTTTTCCATCTACTTTTGTTATGAATTTTCTTAATGCTAAGTCGAATTCTTTTCCTTCTATTTTTAAGTTTTCATAGTCATCATCATCTTCATGTTTCTGGTTTGCATTTCCTGGAGTAGAATCTCTATCATTTCCCGGACGATTAAATTCATTTTTGTCTTCAGTTATTTCTGCTACGTTTCTTAATGTTTGATCTACGTCTGTTGTATCTACTATTACTTCGCATTGTACTTGTAAATCTACATATTTTAAGTCTTTTCCATCAAAGGCTGGAATTAAGTCGTCTGCTAATGCTGTTGTTTGTATATCGTTTGTTCCGACTACTTTTGTCCATCCGTTATCTGCATTTATTTTACTTTGGTTTGGATTTACAAGTTCCAAACCTGCTGGTAAATGGTCTGTTATTTTTGTTGCATATCCTGCTATTTTTCCTTCATTATATACTCTTATTGTGTATACTACTATATCGCCTTTTTTTACTAATATTGGTTCTCTTGTTTCACGATTATATGTAGCTGTTGTTGCTGTACCTGCTGCTAATGCTGTTACATCTGGTACTGGTGTTCTATTTGTAATTGTTGTACCTCCTACTTTTGTTATGAATTTTTGTAATGCTAGGTCGAAGTATTCTGCTTGTAATAATAAATCTTCAAAGTCGTCATCGTCTTGTATTGAGCCAGTGTAACCTTGTATTTGTGTTTTATCGCTTGGTTGTGAGTCTCTGTCGTCTACATTTTGACTTGAGCTATCTTTGTCTTCAGCTATTTCTGCTACGTTTTTTAACGTTTGATTTTGGTCTGTAGCAGTTGCAACTACTTTACATTCTACTTGTATGTCTTGGAATTTTAAATTGCTTCCGTCAAATGCATCAATTAAATGAGTTGCTAGATATGTTGTTTGTATATCGTTTGTTCCACTTACTTTTGACCATCCATATGTTTTATTTATTGAACTTTGTGACGAGTCTACAAGTTCTAGTCCTGCTGGTAAGTGATCTACTATTTTTGATGCATATCCTGCTTTTTGACCTTCGTTATATACTCTTATTGTATATGTTACTATATCACCTGTTTTTACTGGTACTGGTGTTTTTGGATGTGTATATGTAGCTGTTGTTGCTGTACCTGCTCTTAAACTTGATATATTTGGTACCGGTGTTCTTTCTGCATGTGTTGTGCTTCCTACTTTTGAAATGAATTTTCTTAATGCCAAGTCAAATTCTTGTACTTTTGGTATTTTTACTTCTAATGTATCACTATATTCTGGATTTTGTTTTTCTACTAATACAACTGGTTGTTCTTGTTTATAGTCTGAATCTTTTGTTGTATAATAGGTTGCTGTTGTTCTACTATATTTTATTTTAAAACTTAATTGTATTTTTTCAATTGATTCTGCTGCTTTTTCATCTATTGCAATATAGAAATCTTGGTTTGATGTAAGTTTAGCATTTAAATCTGTATTTGATGAAGCTGTATTTTCGTTATCTTGTAGTGTATATGTGAATGTTTGACCTTTTTCATTTACCAATTTAACTTCTTGGTTGGTATATGTTAAATCTGAATGTTTTTCAAATTTTATTGGTCCTATTATGTATTTTCCATTTTTGTTTACTACTTTTGCTCTACTTTTATCTAATGTTATAGGAGTAGTTGCATCTTTTGAAGTGTAATTTCCTTGAGTTTCTGCTGTTCTTATGAAGTAATCGTATAATAATTCAGCTTCAACTTGACGCCATCTTCCGTCTTCTTGGTCTTTATATATATCTGCGAAAGGCTTATAGTCCTCATCTTTTCCACTATTTCCATTAAAATATAGTGTTGGTAAGGTATATTCATGTGTTGTATCTGATATAGATGTATGATAAACACTACTATCTGGATTTGTAAAATACCATAATGCCATTTGTTGTACTACTTCTATATCGTCGTCTGTAAGTCTTGGCGTATAACCTGGATATAAGTCATCATCTTCGTCTGTTATTTCTGCCGCTTCAAACAATTGCTCTTTAACGCTTGAATCGGATTGCTTTGGTAAATACATGTTATCTAATATCCACATTATTTTATTATATGTACTACTTGGATTTGAATCATTTTTAAATGAATTTACATCTTTTAATTTTTGTAATACTTGATCTTTTTGTGTTTTCATATCTAATGCAACATTATATGTTTTCCTTACTGTTGTTACATTTTGATTACTTCCATTAAGTACAAAGCCATGCTCTGCTCTTAAACAGTAAAATGCATTACTATAATTAATTTGATTTCCATTTGTATATGATACAATTTTCCATATTTTTCTGTTCACTGCTTGTGCTTGACCACTAGAAACTTCTGATGCATGTATTTCGTATGCACCTTGTCCTTGGTTACCATGTTTTTCTCTTAGGTTAGTTATTCCTAATTGATAACTAGATTCTGCTGCATATGTTTTTGTTGACGCAAGAATACATATGAATATTATACTTGTTACTATGAATCCTAATAGTTTTTTTACCTTCATTTTTCATTACTCCTCTATATTTTATATTTATTCATTTTATATTGTACTACTTTTGTTTTTTTAGTCAATAGCATTTTTTTCCTTATTACAATTGAGATTTTTCATGCTCTCAAATAGTTTTTACGGATATTTGTTTTGTATATTTCTATTGATAAAAAAACGCCATATATTACAATTATATAACATTTTTGTATTTTTTTCAATAATTATGTAAAATAATTTTAATTTTTTATGGAATGCGTAGGTTTTTTCGAATTTCGTATTGACATTTTTGCTTTTGACTTAAATTTTTGTATTTTTAGTATTGACGAAAAGCATTTTTTTTGCTATTATTTATATTGTTCTATTTATGCAGGTATAGTTTAGTGGTAAAACGAGACCTTGCCAAGGTTTAGTCACGAGTCCGATTCTCGTTACCTGCTC
>CANRPR010000047.1 GCA_947632535.1 uncultured Clostridia bacterium
CGCAATGTTGAATTTTATGTAAATTTGTTGTATAATATATATATCTGATAAGATATGTGTAATCATTCCTTATCTTTATAATTGAGTAAGGACAACTTACTCCTTTAATTTTAACATATGTAACAAGTAAACATCTCTAAGAAAGGAGAAAATCACATGAGTTTTTTTGAAAAAGAGTACATTATCAAAGATTGTAAGGGGAAAACACATTCACTCACAGCAGACCAAATTTATAATTTGGTATTAGAAGATAGCCGGTCCGATTACGGTTATTTCATAGCTGCTAATGAACTAATGCGAGTTTGCAACGAGCCAGACTTTCCAGAAGAATATCGGTGTAGAATAAAAATTATCTTACTGAATTGTTTTGCAAGCTTGGAATTAGACAAAGAAGTTAGTCCCGCACAGAGTGAAGCAGATACCACGGCAGTATATTCTTGCTATAACTCTTTGCAAAACAAGGACGAAGAAGCAATGCAGGCTAAGCATACTTACTTGAAGGCTATTATATTATCAGTTTTAAAGTATACTAAGTCTGGTATTCGTTTACCTTCTCACACAGGCACTATATATCATGACCTTTGCAGAGATTGGGCGGACGAAAAGTTTAACGAGTTTGTTTCTAATGAACAAATCGACTTTAATCACTTAAGAGATTTCTTATATTCTGATTTTGATAATACCATCAAAGAAGCAGAAGAAGCCGGTTTGTTTGAAGTGGACGATGCAATAACTCGTAAACAGTTCAATGAATACCTTAAAAAATTTCATCCTGACAATTTACCAAACAATTAAGCTCAAAATAAGTGGCTGATACTTTCAGCCACTTATTTATTAATAATTTTGAGCTAATACTTGGAAATATGACTGTGGATGTGCACATACTGGGCATACTTCTGGAGCTTTTTTTCCTATTACAATATGTCCACAATTAGCACATTGCCAAATTGTATCTCCATCTTTGCTAAATACTAATCCATTTTGTATATTTGATAATAGTTTTCTATATCTTTCTTCATGCTCTTTTTCAATTTTTCCTACTTCTTCAAATAACTTTGCAATATCGTCAAAGCCTTCTTCTTTAGCTTCTTTTGACATTCTGTCATACATGTCTGTCCATTCATAATTCTCTCCTGTAGCAGCATCATTTAAATTAGTTACTGTATCTGGTACTTCTCCATTATGCAATAATTTGAACCAAATTTTTGCATGTTCTTTTTCATTATTAGCTGTCTCTTCAAATAAATTTGCTATTTGAACATATCCTTCTTTTTTAGCTTTACTTGCATAGTATGTATATTTATTTCTTGCTTGTGATTCTCCCGCAAATGCGTCCATTAAATTTTTTTCTGTTTTTGTTCCTTTTAAATCCTTCATATTACTCATTCCTCATAAATATATTTAGGTTTTTATGGAATTACCTATAAACCAATTTTTCATATTATATCACATTTATTTTTTATATCAAGATATATCAAACATTATTTTAATAAAAGCAAAAGCCTTCTTCCCCAGCATTTTAATTATTGCATAAATTCTATTCTGCCTGATATCCTTTTGCTTTTAGTGCATATTCAACTTCATTTACCTTTCTAAGCATAGATACAAATAACGGTGTCATTATTAAATTCATGTTTTTTAAAAGATTAATTATACTAGTATTTAATCCTTTAGATTTTAAAGAGTATATTATATTATGCAATTCTCTAGACAAAATTGGTATAAATGCAATTGCTATGCTTATCATAATTGCTATATTTTCCGGATTAACTTTTACTAATTTTAATGGTGTTAATAAATCTTTTATAACTTCTGCTATTTGATATGGTGTTAATATTTTAGTAAAAATATATGTTGCATTACAAATAATTGCAAGTCTAATTCCTATTATTATTGCTTCTTTAAAGCTCATTGCAAATATATTTATAACAACAGTAAAAATTATAAATATTGAAATAGTTGCTAAATTCTTGAGTGCTTGATTTAAATTAATTTTTAATAATATCATTAGTATAATATGTATACAAATTAATGCCAATAAAACTGCATAATCTTTCACCCAAAATATTGCAACCATATATGTAAAAAAAGATAAAAAAATTATAATCTTAAAAATTCTTGCCATTTTATACTCCATTCCTATTTCTTACATACTTGTACAATTTTAGAAACTAACTCTTCCATTGTCCACTTCTCTGGTTCTATTTGTATTCCAACTTTTCTTAATTCTAATATAGTATTTACTATTGTTGGAATTTTTACATCACATTGCTCTATCTTTTCTATATTTTCAAATATCTTTTCTTTATTAAAACTATGTACTATTTCACCATTATCCAGAATTATTATCCTATCTGCCATTAATATTTCGTCAATAACATTTGTAATATAAATAACTGTATGTCCATCCCTTTTTAAATTCGAAACTATTTTATAGATTTCTTCTTTTCCTTTAGGATCTATCATGGAAGTTGGTTCGTCAAGTATAATATATTTTGTTCCAACCGCCAATACTCCGGCTATTGTAATACGCTGTTTCTGCCCCATTGACAATTCAAAAGCATCTCTATTTTTATATTCCAACATCTGAGTTTTTTCTAAAGCACTCTGTATTCTATCTTCAATATTATCCAACTTTAAATTCTTTAATGAGAAAGCTATATCGTCATGCACCTTGCCAAATATTATTTGATTCTCAGGATTTTGAAATACTATGCCTATCTTTTTTCTTAATTGCATAAAATCATTTTTGTTTGATGTGTCAATTTCATCTATCATTATATTGCCTTGCGTTGGAACATCTATACCCGCTATTAGCCTTGCTAAAGTTGATTTTCCGCTTCCATTTTTACCAATTACAGCAATACATTCTCCCTCTTTAATATTAAAATTTATATTTTTCAATATTTTTTCTTTACCTTTATAGCTAAACCCTACATCACTAAGCTTTATCATAACCTTCTCCTTGTATCAATTGTAATACCGTTTTATACACATAAAAACTGCCAATTATAAATATAATCCTTTCATTATAATTTTCTCTAGCTACATTAATTGCATCAGATAGTTCATACTTATAAATATTATTCTTTGTATATTTACTTGCTTCATTATATAAATCTTCTTTTGGAACATATCTATTTTTATCATTTCCAGATGTAAAAATGTATATTGCATCATTGTTCTCAACTAGTTGAGATATTATTTTATGATAATCCTTTGTTTGCAAAATTGAAATTATATATACTTTTTTTGCATTACTATAATACTGATTTATTGTCTGTTTCAAATTTGCAATTGCTGGTTCATTATGTCCACCATCAAATATCATTTTAGGATTTTCACAAATAGTTTCAAATCTTGCTCTGTGAACAACACTTTTTAGTGCTTTCCTTATATTTTCTTCACTAATTTTATATCCCTTTTGTTTTAATACTTCCATACATTCTAGACACATACTAGCATTTTCAATTTGTTTTTTTCCTTTTAAATTAATTGCAACATCTTTATAATTTCCATAGCTAAAATATTGATATTCGCCATCTATCCTATAGTCTGTTATTTTTTCTTTTTCTACTAAATGTAATTTGTTATTTTTCTCTCTGCATGTATTTTCTATAACATTATTTATATCTGGCTGACTTATATAAATTGTATCACAGTTTTGCTTTATAATTCCTGCTTTATGTTTTGCAATTTCCTGTATTGAATTTCCCAATATATCCATATGATCATATCCTATGTTAGCTATCATAGAAATTTCTTTATTAATAATATTTGTACAATCTGTTAGACCGCCTAATCCTGTTTCCACAACTGCAATATCGCATTTTTCTTCTGCAAAATATATAAGTGCTAAAGATGTTATTACTTCAAACCATTTCACTTTAACATCATGCGTACTATCATACTTTTCAATTACTTTTGCCATTTTAGGTAATATCTGTTTAACTCTTTCTTCTGGGATTGGAACATTATTAATACAAATTGTTTCATTAAAAGTAATTAAATGAGGAGAAATGAATTTTCCTACCTTGTATCCCGCTTCTATTAATACTTTATTTACCATTTCGCAAATACTGCCTTTTCCATTAGTACCTGCAACATGGATATACTGTATTTTTTCATATTCATTTCCAAATTCATTCATAATATATTGCATAGCTTCTAATGTTGGATCTTTTGTATACTTATCAAACTTTTGCAAATATTCTTCTATATCCATTTTACTCGTCAATATATGACTCCCTCCTAATATAAATATTTATCAAAAACTGGTTTTAAAGACTTATCTATAATAAATATAAGTATAACTTGAATTGGTAGCATTATCAATTCTTTTACAACTCTAGATGCCATAACAGCTATGTATGCTTTTCCATACATAATATGTAGCCAATATGATGTTAAAAATATGTTGATTCCTATTAACACTATTACTGATGAAATTATTAATCTTAATAAGAATTTTTTATCTGAGATTTCTCTTTCTGGCTTTTTATATATTAATAATCCATAGACCAATCCAGATATGGCTGCACTTAGTGTGAATCCTGGAAAATATGTACCAAATGGAAATAAAATAGCTCCTATAAAATCTCCTAATGCTGCAATAACTGTACTGTATTTAGGTCCTAATAATACTGCTGACATCATAATTGGTATGAAGCTAAAGTTAATAACAAGTAATGGTGTGTTAATTGATAAAAATCTGGATAATACTAATAATAGTGCTAATAGTATTCCAGCTAATACTAGTTTTTTCATTTTTGACATAATAAAAATCTCCTTTCTTAAGAACATTCCGTGTTTTAAGAAAGAAGATATAAAAGATCTCCTTTTTCAATAGCGGAATGCGATAATAAATACGCAAGTTTTTTTAACTTTTGCCTTGATAACAACTTCCCGTCTATCAAGTCTTAACGATTTATATCTACTCTATTTTTTATATTAATTATTATATACCCCTTTAATAAAAAAACGCAATACATATTTGCATTTTTTTTATGTTTATGGTAATATTATTTTATAATATTCTTGAGAAAGGATTGATAATCTATGGAAGATAAAAAACCAACGGAAATAAAAATTGTTAGTGGTGATGGAAGTGAATTAGATATTTCAGATGTAAAAAAGCATTTAGACATTGAGAGTCCTAAACAGAAAGATACTAAAAAGGAAGTTATAATTCCTAGCGAAAAGAAAGATTTAAAAAATGATAAATAATTCGAACTAGATTTTCCTATCTAGTTCGAATTATTTTATCTTTTTACAATTAATTTATCAAATTTTTGATTGATATATTTTTCTAATTTTTCCATAAATTCATTTGATGCTATTTCTTTATTAGCAACCATTTCCAATCCTTTTTCCCAACTTGCAGTTAGTTTAGGATTTAGCATATCTGGCATAGACATTTTTACTACATCATAAATTATTTCTCCAAAGTCAGTTGGTGTAATAATTTGAGTTTTTGAATTGATTTCAATATACTTTATTTTTTCTAGTTTTTTTATAATTTCTGCTCTAGTTGCACTTGTACCTATTCCTGCTCCTTTTATTTGTTCGCGTAATTCTTCGTCTTCTATTAATTTCCCTGCGTTTTCCATAGCTAGTATCATGGAACCAGAGTTATATCTTGTTGGTGGATTTGTTTCTGCTTCTTTTGGTTCATAATTTACAACTTGTACTTGTTGTCCTTTTTTCAAGGTTTTTAAAATTTCCGAATTTTCTCCATCTTCTTTTTTGTCTTGACTGCTTTTTAGGACTTCTAGGTATCCTTTATTTACACATACTTTTTGGCTTGTAGTAAATAGTTCGTTATCTACATTTATTGTAACAGATACTTTATTAAATTCAGCTGGTGGATAAAATATTGCTATGAATCTTTTTACAATTATTTTGTATACATCTTTGTGTAATTGTGGCAGTTTGTCGTAATTTTCGTACCCTTGTCCTGTTGGAGTTATAGCATAGTGATCTGTAATTTTGCTATCATTTACATATTTTGTTTTTATTAAATTAGTAGAGTATTTTTCTTGTAGCATTTTTTGTATGTATTCTTGTACTTCCTCATCTTTAAATCCTTTTGCTATTCCATTTAAGTTTTTATTTATTTCCTTTGCAACAGCTGTTGATAATACTCTTGCATCTGTTCTAGGATATGTTACTAATTTTTTTTCATATAAGTTTTGGATAATGTTTAATGTTTCGTCTGGCTTAATTTTAAATCTTTTTGTACATTCATTTTGAATTTCTGCTAAGTTGAATAGCAATGGTGCGTTTTCTTTCTGCTTTGATTTTTTTACTTCTTCTACAATTGCCGATTTGTTTTGCAAAGAAATTATAAATTCTTTTGCATCTTCTTCTTTTTTAAATCCTGTTTCATTGTATAACTTAAGTGATTCATAATATTTTGACTTTTCTGAAACCTTCCATTCTGCTTTAAAAGAACTATCTTTATCTCCAAATTCTCCTAATATTTTATAATATTTTGTTTTTACAAAATTCCTAATTTCTCGTTCTCGTTCCACAACCATCCCCAGCACACATGTCATCACTCGCCCTACTGAAATTACTACCTTGTCCTGATTTATTTTGTTTGCAATTCTTCTTCCATAAATAATTGACAGTAATCTAGAAAAATTTATTCCTATTAAATAGTCTTCTTTTGCTCTTAAATATGCTGAATCTGATAAACTATCATATTCTGATAAGTCTTTTGCTTCTTTTATTCCTCTTATTATTTCTTCTTCTGTTTGTGAATCTATCCATACTCTTTTTTTATTTTTATCATGTACTCCTACCATTTGATCTACTAGTCTATATATGTACTCTCCTTCTCGTCCCGAGTCAGTAGATACATAGATAGTGCCTACATCTTCTCTGCAAAGTAATTCCTTTATGATGTTAAATTGTTTTTCTACACTTGGAATTACTTCGTATTTGTATTCGTTTGGTAAAAATGGTAGTGTATCTAGCCTCCATAGTTTTAAATTTTCGTCATATTTTTCTGGGTAAGACATTGTTACTAAATGTCCTACACACCATGTTACTATCCATTCTTCTGATTCTAGATATCCATCTTTTCTAGCTGTATTTATTTTTAATACTTTTGCAAATTCCATTGCTACGGATGGTTTTTCTGTAATTAGTAATTTTTTTGCCATTTTTCCTGCCTTTCTAAAATATTGATATTGCCTTATAATAATGTAAGATATTGTTCTTGCTTATTAGCATAGACACTCTATGCAGTTTTCATAAATAAATTGTTTTAAATTTTTTTTATTATATAATATCTTGTTTAAAATTACTATATTTTTTTGATTTTTATTCTTTATTTTGTATTCAAGGTGATTTGGATGTTATAAAAAACTGCACAATTCTCAATTCAAATTTCTTATTGCTAAGGTATTTTTGTTTGAGTTTTGTACAGTTTTGATGTATGTTATTTGTTAATTAGCTTGTATTATTAGAATGCTAGAGTTGGACGGAAGCCATCAGGTGCTTGCTCAAAACCGGGAGTAGAACATGTATATACAATTCCCGCACCTTTTCCATTTACATGACCAGCACCACGAGCTACAAACACATGTCCATAGCTTCCTATTGCCAAATTATCACTATTCCATGCTAGTCCATATGATTCACTTTTCTGTTCAATTATCCATCCTATTTTTCCATCAATCAACCCTCTATATGTCCAAGTATCTTCTGCCAATTCAGTAGTTCCTGTTCCTTTTTTCTTTTCTAAATTATTCCATGTTTCTTTTGTTAACTCATATCTTTTTTGCTCATATTCGCCGTTTTTTACCTCTCCTTCTTTTGGCCATAATTCTTCTTGCGTTAGTTTTTCTTCCACTCCGTCTATTGTTATGCTGTTACTTTTTTCTTCCGCACTTACCTCATATATGTCCCAATATTTTGTATATGCCGGATTTAAAATATTTTTTTCTGAATCAAAATATTTTATTCTTTCACTATTTCCATATGTGCTTAAATACTCATTTCCATTATCATAGAATGCTGCTACTCTCTCCCATGCTCCTCCAGACATGTCATATATTCCATACACATTTCCTGTTGTGCTTGCTAACTGCCCTAATGTTGTATTGTATCCATTTTGATTTTCAGTCCACTCCTTATAACTTGTTTCAGTTCCATCTGCTTTTGGCCCCGCTCCTGTGTGTAAGTCATAATATGCGCCACTACTACCATTTCCATTGCCATTCATTTGCGGAACTATGCCATATTGACTGTAGCATAAATATGCTACTGCTCCCCATTCTACATTCTTTATCAAATGACTATCTACTACACTACTCCAACCATATGCCACCTTGTTGTCTTTCATGCTCATGCTCTGATATTGACTTTCTCCTATAGTTATATGTCTCCAACTTATTACATTTGGGATTATTTTTACATATGTACTTTCGTCTGGTGCTGTTGGTTCTGCTGTTCCCCCTTCTCTATTTCCTACTGCTTTATTATCTTTGGTTGTTCCACTTGCCTCAAACTTCGCTACCCATATTCCTGTTAACTCTTCATCTCCAAATGTAAATGCCGGATGTACTATCTTTGGTGTTGCTTGTCCTTTTGCTACCTGTTTTTCGTCATAATCTCTTGGATATACTTCTCCATCTATTCCTACATTTGTGTTACCTTTTATAAAGGTTATATCTATCCTCTTGTCTGCTTTCGCATTTGTTTGTGTTGGTGTTTCTGTATCTGATGTTTTATAATATCCTTCATTTATACTATACGCATATCTTGGTATCCATACAAAAAATGTTGTTATCTTTTCCATTGGTATTTCGGTATCTACTTCTGCTATTCTTAATTCTGCATTTTCGTCTGATACTGTTACTATATTCGCCCATTGCTTTTTATCACTTGTATAGCTATACCATTTGTTTTCTGCATTATCTTTTGGTGCTACTTTCCATTTTTTTGTTGCTTCTTCATAGTATACTGGTATCATTCCTGCTGTTAACTTGGGCTCATTTACTTTTGCTTCTTCATTATATCCTTCTTCTGATACTAATACTGTGCTCATATAATTGTCTAAATTATCTAGTATGTCTATTTCATTTTGTTCTGCCTCTGCATACTTATCCTTTCCTTCTTTTGCTCTTGCTAGTAT
>CANRPR010000048.1 GCA_947632535.1 uncultured Clostridia bacterium
AACACACCAGGAATAAATGCAGGATATGCAGGAACAGTAGGACAAGGATTAAGAATTGAAGCTATTGAAATGAGATTGGTTAAGAATCTTAATGTTGAGAAAGCAGCTGCAATTGAAGAAGTTGAAAAATATGAAGGATTTATAAAAGCATTACCAAATGCTGATACATATAAAACATTGTTAGGAAAAATCACAACAGCAAAAGAAGCAATTTCAAACGCTCAAACAGAAGAAACAATAACTACAACTCGTGATAATATATTATCTGAAATAAAGAAATCAATTCCAACAATCGAAGAAAGTTTAGAAGAACTAGAAGCAGCAAAAGCTGAAGCTATAGCTGAAGTAGAAGAATATGAAAATGTTTTATCAAAAGTAGAAGATTTGTCTGAAATGGATGCTAACATAATTAAAAACTTCGCAAAAGAAGCTAAAGATGCTATTAATGCAGCAGATTCAAAAACAGAAGTAACAGACGAACTAAATAACTTCAAGAGTCTTGTAGGAGCATTCAAAAATGTATCATTAGCAAAAGCAAAAGAAGATGCATTAGCAGACTTAAATGAATACTTAACAGAAGCAAAACCAGGTATGAAAGCTTTAGTAGAAGAAACAATTACTAAAGTAAATGAGGCAAAAACAGAAACAGCCGTAAATAATGCAATGAAAGATCTTATAAAGAAAGCTGACGGGGCTGATGGAATATTACCAACATTAAAGAATGAACAGAAAAAAGCTTATGAAAAATTAGCAGAATATGAAGACTATTTAAAAACAAATACAGAATTAAGCCAGACAGAAAAACAATTAGTTCAAGGTGAAATAGACACAATAAGAGTTAAAGTTGATAATGCTCAAGATGCAACTACAGTAACTGATGCAATGACAGAATTTGATAACTTTATGAAAACATCATATGGTGAAGTAGTAACAGATGTTGAATTAGACTTAGCAAAAGAAGCTTTAACAAATGCAGTAGCAGATGCAAGAGCAAAATTAAATCCATACTTAAATAGCGGATATGAAACTGTTAGTGAAGCTGCAAGCGACGCATTAGACGCTATTGAAGAAAAAGCAAAACTAAAAGGAACTGAAACAGCAGAAGCAATAAATGCTTTAGCAGAAGACATTAAAGATACATTGTATGGTGAAGACGGAACAGGAGAAACAGATGGTACATTAAAAGAATTAGCAGATGCTGAAGCAGCAGCAAAAGCCGCTGACGAAAAAGATAAGGCAGCGCGTTTAGCAGCATATGAAGCAGCTATAAAAACATTAGACAATTATGAAGCTGTTTTAAATGATGCAAAAGAAGTTGAAAAATTAGAATTATCAACTGAAGCAATATCAAAAATTCAAAATATGATAAATCAAACAAGAACAAAAGTAACAATGGCTGAATCAAAATCAGCAGTAGACGAAGCAATGAAATTACTAGATGGAGAAGATCAATATTTAGAAACCTATTATCCTGAATTCTTAGAAACAGCTAAAACATATAACTTTGATACAGTAAAAGAGTCTGCTTTAGAAAAATTAAATGGATATAAAGAAGAATATAAAGATTCTACATTAGAATATTCAGAAGGAAATAAATTAATTGACTTCATTAATGGACAAATTACAGCAGTAACAGCTGAAACATCAAACACAGAAAATATTGAAAACGCTGTTGAAAACGTTGAAAACAACATCGATATAGCTAAGAAAAGAGCTGAATTAATTTCAGCAAAAGATACAGCAATTGCTAAATATAGAGAAGTATTAGCACAAGGTAACTTAAATTCAGAAACAAGTGCAATGTTAACAAATGCTATAAAAGAAATTGAAGCATTAGAATATAATGGAGATACTGAATTATCTACTCCAAAAACAGTACAAGATATTGAAACAAGAGTTGATGCTCAAATAAAAGATAAATTAGCTCAAATAGAAGCTGATAGAGTTAAAGCATTAAATGAATATAAAACAGCAAAAATGGCAGAAGTAGATAAATATATTGAAATAGCTGATGCAGTAGGAAATACTACAGTAAAATCACAATTAAATCTATACAAACAATTAATAGCTGAAAAAACTGATATGGCAGGAGCAGAAGATGCTTATGCAAAATATGGCACATATATTGAGCAAAACTGCAAAGTTATGACAATTCAATATAATGTAATTTACTCAACAGAGTCAAAAGATCAATCATTCACATATAATAAGAAAACAGAAGAAAAACCAGAAGGCGAAGATAAAACTGTAACAATAAATACTGGTTTACTTGAAACTTACAAAGATAATAAAGATACAGAAAAACAAGGATATATTGATACAGCTGTAAAGAATATTAAAGCAATAAAAGCAACAGCTGAAGCAGATGTAAAAGCTGCAATTGCAGAAATAATTGATACTTTACAAACAGCAATTGGAAACATAGATACATTAAATACACAAGTAGAACAAGCTAAAACAGAGGCAAAAAATGCTATAGATAATAAGATTAATGAATATACAAACATTGATGAAACTGTAAAAGCTGAATTAACAAGTCAAGTTAAATATTACAAAGACGAAATTGATAAAGTAACAAGAGCAGATGCTAAAGTTGTAGGTGAAGAAACAACATATCCAACAATAGCAAAATATCAAGCAGAAGCAATGAATGTTATAAAGAACTATGTTGAAGCAGCAATTTACAATGCAGCAGTACCAGCTGATGTAGACGCCACAGACAGCACATGGAATTCTACAGACAAACTATATGGTAAAACAGCAGAAAATCTACAAGCTGGAGTAGAAGTTACAGCATCTTCAAAAACAGGTATTGATTATGAAATATCAGGTGAATTATATGATATAGCAGAATTTGAAGAATTTAGTAGTGCTGAAGAAGAGCAAAGTGGACATTACTTAGCATTACACTTTGAAAATGCATATGCAGGAAGAATTACAGCAACATTAAGTGATGGACCTGTAACATTAGGAGAAGACGGGAACTTAGTAATAAGAGTAGACGAAACTAATAAAGCTAAAACATTAGTAATTAACTACTACTATAACAAAGATGTTACTGAAGGAGAAACACCAATTAGAACAGTAAAATATTCATTATCAGGATTAGAACTAAGTAGTACAAAATCAGTAGCAACTCAAGAAGAATTAACATCAACATTATCAAGTTTATCTACTGAAGGTGGAGAAATTGTATTAACAGATGATGTTGAAGTATCAGAAAGTGCATTAAATTTAACAGGTGTTACAGAAGGAAAGACAGTAACAATAGATTTAAACAATCAAACATTATCAACATCTGTTACTAACTCAGCAACAGATATGGCTGCAACAGGAATTAAAGTTGAAAGTGGAAATGTAGTAATCAAAGGTGGAACATTAAAGGATTCAAATTACTCAGCAGCAGTGGCAAGTATTGCAGAAAATAATCCAACAGCAGTAGTTTTAGTTGAAAAAGATGCAAGTGTAACTTTAGAGAATGTAACAATAGAAGGAAATTCTTACGGTGTACATTGCAGAGGAAACTTAACAATTGGAGCAGGAACATCAATTACAGGAAATAAATATGGAGTAACATTAGTAGGACAAGGAAAAACATTAAATATTAATGGAACAGAGACTCAACATGTAACAATAAATGCTGCAACTAAAGGTGGATTAGCAATATCAACATTACATGATATAGGTGAAAATGCTGGAAAAGAAAATGTTACAATAAATGCTAAATATGCAGATATTACAAATACAACAGGAACAGCAGTTTATTTACCAGCACAAGGAACATATTCATTTGAAAACTGCGATATAACAGGAGTTGGCGGTATTGATGCAAGAATAGGAAGTGTTACACTAAAAGATACAAACGTAACATCAACAGGAACACATCAAGAAGACACAGAATTAGCTAAAACAGGAACAGAAGCATGTGATGGAAGTGCAATATTACTTCGTTCAGTAAGTCCATATGTTAGCGATGCAAATAAAGTATTAGCACTAGAAATTTCAGGAAACTGCGTATTTAAATCTGCAGAAGATTGCAAAAATGTACGTGTATATGTAGGAGCTACTAAAGGTGTTGATAGCATAGCGATTACAGATAACAATACAAATACAGATTGCAAGTTATCAGCAGAAACAATTGAAATAAATGAAACTGAAGAAAGCAAAGTAACAGTTACATTAGATGGTACAAATATATCTAAAAAAGCTTAAGAAATATTTGTAAAGCTATAAAAATATAAAAGTAGAGAGGAGATTCAAATTTAATTGAATCCCCTCTTCATTATTATTCTGCAGCTTTCATAGTAATTGTAAATCCGTCTGTACTTGTTAATGTATCTTTATATTGAACTTTTACATCTGTAGATATTTCAAAATTTTTAACTCCTTCACCATATTTACTTTTTACTATTTCAACTGGTGCTGCTCCTGTTGCTGATGCTGTAACTATAGCATCTCTGCTAATTTTTACAATTATCTTATTATCTGGTGCTTCATATCCTTTTTTTGATTTAATTAATATTGCACTACCATTTGAATATGAATTATCTTTATCTGGATCACTATCTGGTTCAGCTGTGTATGTTGCTTCTAATCCTTTATATGTTCCGCCATTAATTGTTATATTAGAACCACGAGTTTCTATTGCAGAACCACCGCTTATTGTACAATTATTAAATGTTGCTGTTCCTTTTGCAGGTAGATATATGCAAGAATAATTATGACCAGTTTGTTCTGCTACTACATTACTCATTACTACAGCTATATTAGCTGTTTTATCTTGACCATTTGTTGAAAATGCACAGTCGTCAGATTTTATTGTTACATTTTGGATAATTGTTTCTCCTACTTTTCCTGCATTTTCTCTTACTACTATTGATGTATCCTTAGTAGTTATTGAACCACCATCAATGTATAAGTTTCCCGTAGAACGAATTCCTAAGTTACTCTTTACAGTAACATTATTTAGTGTTAATGTACCATCATTTTTCATTAAATACTTATCATTATTAGTGTTTGTAACTGAACTTGCAGTATCTTCTATTGTTCCACCTGTAATTGTTACTTTTGAAGTTGCATCAACTTTTATTAAATCTTCTGATTTTGAACCTGTAGTTAATTTTTTACCGTTCAAATCAATATTTACTGTTTTACCTGTTATATCAAGTCCTGTTGTTTCTGTAACATCACTATTTAATACTATCAAAGTATTTTCAGTTGTATTTTGAAGTGCTGTTGACAATGAACTTGTATCTGTTACTTCTTTTACAACAGTTTTATCATCAAATTTTAATCCAGATAATGAATATGTTGCTGTTTTAAATGGTGTAGTAGATTCTTTGTAGTAGTATTTTACAGTTAATATTTTGCTTGTATCTACAACTCTTATAACTAAGTTTCCATCTTTATCTAATGCTTTAAATGTAGGGTTAGCTTCGCTAGCTGTGCTTATAGCAAATTCAATTTTTCCTTCACTATTTTTATTTGCATAGTCACTTCCAAAATGCATTGCTACATAATGACCTTCTTGTTCTTCTGGAATACCACTAAATTTAGTATAACCACTTACTTTGTATAAAGTACCTGTTATATCATAATCGATTCCAGCAGTCTTTGATGGTGTTATTGTTACATCTTTTTGCAATGCAGTAGCTGTTTTTTCAAACATTTTTTTCGTATTTTGTAATGATTCATCACTAACATTTGCTGCTGGTGTGTTACTGCTCATTTCACCTTCTGCATAATTTTTAATAGCTGTTGTTGCTCTTTCTACAATAGCATTTATTGTTTCTTGGTATTTTGCATCTGCTCTAGTTACTGCTTTAATTTCTGCTATATGTCCTTTTACTAGGTTTTCTAAGTCTGTTTTTAATTCTGCAGGATATTTTGCAATTTCAGCTGGAATAGTTGTGTTAATTGCAGTTGTTTGTGCATCACTTACATTTTTATTAAGAGTATCTATTTCAGTTAATTTATCTTGTAATGCTTTTATTATTTTTCCAATAGCTTCTTTAGCTTTAGTTTCGTCTGTTGCTTTTACAGCTTTAATATCTGCAATTGCAGTATTTATATATCCTTGTTTTTCTGAATCTTCCTCTTCTTTATATTGTTCTGTTAAACCTTTTGTAGCGTTTGTTGTTACTGTTGTTTCTTGTTCTTGACCTTCTAGTTTTTCTTTCCATGAATATGTAGTTGATTCAGTTGAGTAAATAGCATTATATTGTGCTGTCATAACTTTGCAGTTTTCTGCAATATAGTTATTAAATTGAGTTTCTGCATTGGTTACTCCTGCTTTATCTTCCTTTTCTGCAACTAATTGTTTATATAAATTCAATTGTGCTTCTACTGTGCTGTTTTCTACTGCTTTCGCAATATCAATATATTGGTCTATTTTTTCAGTTACTCTTGATTTTTCCTCTGCTAAAGCTTTTAATCTATTTGTTTCTATTTCTGCAAGTTTATCTTTAATATCTTTATCAGCTTCATTTTCAATTGCTTTTACATCTTCAGGAGTATTTAATTTTGTATCTCCATCATAATCTAATTCATCAATAGCTTTCATTGCATTTCTAAGTCTTTCTTTAACTGAGTTATCTGTCAATCCACTATCTTCTAATACTTCTGTGTATTTAGCTTTTGCTGCTGATTTTGCTGCTTTTAATTCAGCTTTCTTTGTAGCTACTTGTATAGCTTTTTCAACATCTGATACAGCTTTTGTTATGTTCTCTGCTTTTGTTGCTTCGCCTTTTACAAGTATAATTTTGTCATCTATAAATTTAGATAATTTTACATCGTTATACATTAATTCTGAATCTTTATATTGTTCTGCATATGTGTTTAATTTAGCTAGAGCACTGTCCTTAGTTAATTTAAAGTCATAGTTATCTGCATATTCTTTAAAGTCAGGATAATATGTATCTAAATATTGATCTTCACCATTTAATAAGTTCATAGCTGAATTTACTGCTACATCTGTTTCTGCTGCTTCTATTTTAGCTCTTGTAGCATCTATCATATCTTGGATTTTTTGTATAGCATCTGCTGTTAATTCCAAATCTTCTATAGCTTTTTCATTATTTAATACTTCTTCATAATTATCTAATGTGCTAGCTGCAACTTCATATGCTGCTAAACGATCAGCTTTATGTTGAGCATCGCTTGCTTGTTCTGCTTCTAATTGCGCTTTCAATTTTGGAAGTTCTTCTTTTATTTTATTATTGATTGTGGTTGTTGCAGTTTCAAGTGCTGAGGTATTTCCATTTTTAGCATTGTCATATGTAGTTTTTATTGTTTTCAAAACTTCTTTTGCTGCACTGCTTACTGTTTCATGTCCATCTGTTACATATGGATTTAATTTTGTTTCTGCATCTGCATAAGCTGCATCTAATGCTTCTTTTGCTATATCCTTTTGTACATCTGTTAATACATTATTGTAAGAGGTTTGCATAAAGTTTTTAAATTCAGTTTTTGCATCAGTTACTGTTTTAACATCTTGAGCATTATTTATTTTTTCTCTTATTGTATTAATTTCACCTTGTACTAATTGTTTCTCTGTTTTACTCATAGTTGTATTTGTTGCTAAATAATCTTCATATTGCTTTAATTCTGCATATGCGTCTTCTTGTGCATTCTTTAATGTTGGTAATAATCCATTTTCACCAAGAAGTCCTTCCATAGCATCTTCTACATCGGCAACATCTGTAGCTTTATTTACATCTTGAATCTTTTCTTCTATTACAGCTTTCATACCTGGTTTTGCTTCTGCTAGGTATTCATTTAATGCTGTTATAGCATCTTCTTGTGCTTTCTTTAAGTCTACATTTTTGAATGTTGCTATAAATTTATTGAATGCATCTAATGCTTCTTTTACTTGCGTTTCAGAGTTTGCTGCATTTATTGATTCTCTAGCTTCTTTTATTAAACCTTCTACTAGTTTTTTATCATCACTTGATAAATTTGATACTTTTCCAAGTACATCTTCATATCCTTTTACTTCAGCTAAAGCTTTTGTTTTTGCATCTTCTAGCTTTTTCATGTCGTCATCAATAGTAGGTACTTTTGCTTTTATTGCTTTTATAGTATCTTTTAGTGTAACATCTATAATTTCAGCTGTTTGCGCATTTTCTATTGTTGTTTTAGCTTTTTCTATTTGTGCAATTAATGCTTTATATGTTGATGTATTGGCTTTATCAGATGCTTTTAAGAAGTTTTCATATTTTTCAACTTCTTCAATTGCAGCTGTTTTCTCAACATTAAGATTCTTAACTAATCTCATTTCAATAGCTTCAATTCTTAATCC
>CANRPR010000049.1 GCA_947632535.1 uncultured Clostridia bacterium
ACTGGCAGACGCGCTGGTCTTAGGAACCAGTGCCAAAAGCGTGGAGGTTCGAGTCCTCTCATCCGCACCACAGTAAGAAAAAGAGGCTGTAAAAAGCCTCTTTTTTATAGTATTTTTTTATTAAAGTAATGCAATAGTAATGCAATAGGATTTTAATTTATCTTTTTTAACTGTTCAAATGCAAATTCTTGTGAAATATCAATATAATCATCTGTAACATCACTTTCTTCAATATGACCTACTAAATATTGAATTGCTTTTATATCTATTCCTGCTTCTTTCCATTGTGTTATTCTATCATGTCTTAGTCTATGATTATGCAATTTTTTATTTGATATCATATATTTTTTATTTATACTCTCTAACCATTCATTTATTCTTTTAGGGTTTATAAAAGTATTTGTTTCATAATTCCAAAATAATAAACCATAAATATTAACTATTTTTTTATCTAATTGTCTTTTAATTATTTCGCCTAGTTCTGCATCAATAGGAAAATTCCTTTCTCCTTCGTCAATACCTGTTTTTTTGTTATAAGTTTTTGTGTGTTTTCCTAATATGATTTTACCATCTTTGTCTTTTGTAAGTGTATTATGTATGTGTAGTGTTAAGTTTTCTTTATTTATATCAGTTTTAGAGCGTGCAAGTACTTCTCCAATACGCATTCCTGTTATCCATTCCATTTTTACAATATCTCTATATGGATTGTTATATTCTTCATTGTCAAGTATGCTTTTTAGCTTTTCCCTTTCTTCTTCTTGTAGAGGATAAACCTTTTTTGTCTTTTTTTCGGCAGTAGGCTTTTTTAGGTTTTCATCTTGCATAATATTAAATGGAATTAATCTAACAGAAGGAGAAGAAGCTATTGAAAATGCTTTTTTTAATAATCTCCAAATTTTATCTATATTAGATTGTGAATAAAATTTTATTTCATCTTTTACATTTTGAATATCCTTTAACGTAACCTTTTGAATAGACTTATTGATAAAGATAGGACAGCAATTCTTTATTTGATTCAAAGTATCTAAATCTCTGCAATAAGAATTGTCCTTTGTTATACCATCTTTAAATTTTTGCTCTATATGTTCTTTGATAATATTATAAACTGTTATTTTACTTTTTTCAATATAAGTACCTGAATTTATATCATTTAGAATAGCATAAAATCTTTTTTTGAAATTTCCAGATTTTTCGTTTTTCTTTTGATATACAGATTTTCTTTTTCCATCTATTACATATTGTCCAACATATAAGCCAGTTTTTGAATTAATATATATTGTTCCTTCTCCGTTTCCTTTACTTTTTTTCTTTCCCATAATTAAAATCTCTCCTTTTTTATTTACAAGAGTGATTTTTTGTTCTATAATATTTTATAGGAATCACTCTTGATTTCTAACGGGGAATATTTTTGTGCGAGTCGCCAAACAAACTCAAAAATATATCCCTGATTTTTTATTTTTTTTCTTTTATATATTTTTGTTTTAATTTTTTTAAATCTTCTATTATTTCATCTAAAAGTATTTCGTCTAATATTTTCTGTTTAGGTATTTTTTTTATAATATGTAATTTTTCGATGTCATTTGTAATTTCTTTTTCTCTTTTTATTTTTCCTGATAACATCAAACATAAATTTTCATCTTCCGCTTCCGCCGTAATATAATTTTCTATTTTACTTAAAAGTGGTATATAATTTTTATCTTCCCACCTTTTATACATTCTATCGTAAATATTCTGTACTTTTCTTGTGTACCTTTTCTTTTCTTTGTCTGTCATTTTTGAATTTTCTATTTGACTATATATTCCCTCAAAAAATGATTCGTCAGGTTGCAAGTTTTCTTGTTCTATTAAAAAGTTAAGAAGCGGAATTAAATATTGTCCTGAATACACGAAATTAAGATCTTCTAATATTTTAATTGCTGTATCCGTTATTCCAGTAGAATCACACAAAGCTCTATACTCTTTTTTAGGTGTTTTACAAGTTGTTATACCAAACAAATAATCTATTGATATATTTAATATTTCTGAAATTTTCTTTAATGTATCAAGAGGTATTGCGATTTCTCCTGTTTCATATTTTGAAATAGTTGGTCTTTTAACATCTAGTTTTTTCACTAAGTTTTCTTGCTTTAATTCTTTCTCTATTCGTATTTCTTTAATTCTTCTTCCTATGTATTCATTGATATTTTTACCTTCATTTTTTTCTGGCACTTTTCTTTTTCTCCTTTCCAAAATGTGCTTATTAAGAACAATATATTTACATATGTTCTTAATGTATTATAAAATGAAATTAAATAATTGTCAAGACAAAATAAAATAAATCTTGAAAATATTGAAAAAGGAGGTGTTGTTAGTGGAAAATGAAGAAGAAATTAGAGCTTTAAGAAATGCTTACCAAAGAGAGTGGAGAAAAAGAAACCCTGAAAAAGTAAAAGCAACAAATGAACGATTCTACAAAAGATTAAAAATAAAGAAAGAACAAGAACTAAGTAAAAATATGTAGAAGAAGCGGATGGAGGTATTACAATGACTTTAAATTTATATACAGATATTGACAAACAAATCAAGAAGCTTGATGAATTACTTATTAAATACGAACAGTTAGAAAAACAAGGGAAGAAAATGCACTTTGTAACTATTAAAGAATTTGCAGAAATGCGAGGATGCTCAATAAAAATTAGTCAAGACATATTCAATTTGCCTGATTTTCCTAGTGAAGATTTTGGCAAAGAAAAGGTTGTATCTCTTGAAGCATTAAGAGAATTTTATATGACAAAAAGGAGTAAAAAAGATTATGAGTAATTATAAAAACTTTAAGCCTAGTATTTCTTTTAAAGCCACTTTTGGGGTGGTAACTCACTTAACATATAAAAATTTTCAACTGTTAACATAAAAAAGAGGTGAAAAAATGAAATATGAAAATATAGATTATGAAAAAATTTATAGCTATTACATAGAAGACTATAAAATAAGAAGAAACGAACTTATTTGTTTATGTCCTTTTCATGAAGAAGATACTCCTTCATTTAATGCTAATTTAGAAAAAGGAGTATATAAGTGTTTTGGATGTGGTGCAAAAGGTAATATTATTACATTTGTTGCTGAAATGGAAAATATTACTAATAAGGAGGCATGGAAAAAAATTGAAATGTTGGGAAGATAACAAATATACATTAGAAAAATACTCAAGCGAAAAAAAACTATCTCTAGATTTTTTAAAAAGTCTAGGGCTTACAGATGCAGAATACAATAAAATTACTATTCCATATTATGATGAAGATAAAAACATAATTGCAACTAGATATAGAAATAATCCTTTGACTTCAAAGAATGAAGAAAGATTTTCTTGGAAAACAGGCAGTATAACTAGACCATATGGCTTGTGGAAATTAAAAGATTATAAAAATGATTATATAGTATTAGTAGAGGGAGAAAGTGATGCTCAAACATTATGGTATCATGAAATACAAGCAATAGGAATACCACGGAGCAAACAACTTTAAAAAAGAATATGCCTCTTTATTTAATCGTTTTGAAAAAATTTATATACATTCAGAAGAAGATGAAGGAGCAAAAAAATTTGTAGAAAGTATAGTTGCAATACTCCATAAAGAAAAATGTTTTAAAATTAAATGTAGTGATTTTCGGTTGTAAAGATCCGTCAGAATTACATATAAAAGACCAAACTTTTGATTTTAAAAAATTATTAGAAAAAGCGGAGTTGATAAAAATGGAACAATTAGAACATAAATGGGAAATACCGACACCGATGGAAAATATCAAGCCAACAATTTCATTTCCTATTAAATGTTTACCTAAAATAATTAGAGATTATGTTGAAGCGGTTGCAGAGCATACACAAACACCGATAGACATGATGGCTGTTTCTGCAATGTGTGTTGTTTCTACTGCAATACAAGGTAAATTTGAAATTAAAGGAAAAGAAGGATACATAGAGCCAATAAATATATATGCAATGATAATTGCACAGCCAGGAGAAAGAAAATCTGCTGTGCAAAGACTTGCAACAAAACCATTATATAAATTTGAAAAAGAGGAAAACGAAAAAAGAAAATCTATAATCAATTTACAAGAAAGTAAATTAAAAATAATAAAGGCTCAAATTGATAAATATGAAAAAAGCGGAAAAATTGAAGATATAGAAAAAATAGCAGTTTTACAAGCAGAATATGATGAACTAGAAAAATCACAAATTAAGTATTTAAAACTTATAGCTGATAATTGTACTTCGGAAGCTTTAACTTCATTGTTAGCAAATAATAACGGAAGAATTTCTATTATATCAGCAGAAGGAGGAATATTTGATATTTTAAATGGTCAATATAATTCAAAATCTAATGCATCTATTGATACTATTTTAAAAGCACACTGCGGAGACCCTATAAGAGTAGACAGAAAAGGAAGAGAAAGTGAAAATATAGACAAACCAATTATGACTATATTATTAGCAGTACAAGACACAGTTCTAGAAGGAGTTATGGCAAATGATATATTTAGAGGGAAAGGGCTTACAGCACGTTTTCTATATTGCAACCCAACTTCTACACTAGGAGCGAGAAAGTATAATACAGAAAAAATCTCTGCAATTATAGAAGAAAAATACATTGAACTTATCTATAACTTGTTAAAAATACCTTATGAAGAAAATCCTACAATTTTAGAGTTGTCTAATGATGCAAATAAAGAACTAGAAAATTTTTATAATTGGATAGAACCGCAACTCGTAAATGAATTGGAATTTATGCAAGACTGGGCTGGAAAATTAGTCGGTGCTTGTTTAAGAATAGCAGGAATATTGCATTGTATAGAATATTCAAATATAAGTGGCAAATGTTCAATTTCAATAGATATTATGAAAAAAGCAATAGACATTTCAAAATATTTTCTTGAACACTCAAAATATGCTTATATGCTTATGGGGACAGATAAAGAAATACAAAAAGCAAAATACATATTGCATAAATTGGAGAAACAAGAAAAAAGCTTATTAAAAAGAAGTGAAATATTGTTAATTAGTAGAAGTAGGAATATTAAAGTAGTTGAAGATATTTTTAAAGCATTAGACATTTTATGTGAATATGGATATATTTCAAAGCTAGAAGCAGAAAAAAGAGAAGGAGCTGGAAGAAAGCCTGACATAGTTTATGAACTTAATCCATTATATTTTAAAAAATAAGTTTATCATGTTATAAATGTTGTAAATGTTACAAATAGATAATTTATTACATTTATAACATTTATAACATAAAATATAAGTATTTTTTTGGAGGTTTAGTTATGGCAAATGAACAAAATCTAATTCCACAAAATAAACGAACAAAGAGTGAACGAAGAGAAATTGCAAAAAAAGGACGGCAAAGCAAGTGGAAAATCAAGAAAAAATAAAAAATATATAAAAACAATTCTTGAAGAACTCTTATTATTAGACCTGCCAGAGTGTAAGCTAAGAGAAGAAATACGAAAATTAGGCATTGTTGAAGCGGAAATATCAATTCAAATGGCAATGTGCGTAATGCTTGTAAAACAAACACTTTCTGGCAATCTGAAAGCCTATCAATTATTACGCGATCAAATTGGAGAAAACCCAAAAGAAGATGTTGTTGAACCACTACCAAACATATTTTTTGTTAATGATATTTCTAGCAAACTAAAGGAGAAAACAGAAAAGGTAAAAGAAAAATAAATTTTAAGGAGGTAATAATTATGAAAAATATATTTGGTGTAGAAATACCAGCTGTGAAAGTATTTATAACAGATGATGGAGTGCAATATTTCTTTTGGTGTCCGTTTTGCCAAAGATTCCATTATCATGGTACTGCTGGGCTAGGACATAGGCTACCACATTGTATAAATCAAAATTCTGCATTTTTAGGAAATGATGGATACGTATTAGAGGAATATACAAAAAAAGAATTACGAAAACTAGGACTACCAACAGACTATTATGAAAAACGTAAAAAGAAAAAAAGTAGATAGAATAAATAAAAAATATTAAACATATAACATTCCTTATGTTTAAAAATTGAACAGAATTGAACCTCGTGATAACTAGAAGCACTATAAATTGAGATTAAAAAACAAAAGATAGCATTATTTGCTATCTTTTATATTCTCTTGTATTAAATCATCTAGTTTTACATTTAATGCAACAGAAATTTTGTAAAATGTATCTACTGAAAAATTATATGCCGTTTTTTCACTTTCAATTTGTCTTATAAAATCGTGTGATAAATCTACTGCTTCTGCAAGTTCAGCTGATGTCATTCCTTTTATTCTTCTGTATTTTTTTATATTTTTTCTAATTGTGTTATAAATGTTAGGATTGAATTTTATCTCATTCACTGTTAATCACCACCTAACAATAGTTTAACTAAATATATGTTGAATGTATGTTAGGTATTTTTTAACATTTTGTTAGGCAAATTATAACATTTTTATTGACTTTATTTGTTTGCTTATGGTAGTATTATTAAAGAAAAGTTAAATTTGTATATGAAAAATAAAAAAGATAGCAAGTTATAACTTACTATCTAAAAATACTTATTTTTTGTATTCAATAATGTCGGATATTTCACAATCTAAAACATAACAAATTCTTGCTAGAACATCTAAGTCTAATCTGGTTATGTCATTGTTATAATATCTATTTATTACATTGTAGGTTGCACCAGTAAGCACAGATAGTCTATTTCGTGTAATGTTTTTCTCTTTCATTATTTTTCTTATATTAAATTCGACTTTTCCATAATTCTTTAAATTAAATATACCATTATCCATCTCAATACACCTCTTAATATTTTTATTGTAACAGAAAATATATGTATTGACATTTATCCTCTTATATATTATCCTATATAGGATAAATAAATTTATTGTGGAGGTAAAATATTATGGAAGAAGATTTTGCAAATTTTATTGATGAAAGGATAAATAGTGAATATCATAAGCTAAGACAAACTAACAAATGGCAAGAAAATTTAAAGAAATACGATACTGCTTACAGCAACTTTTATGAGCAACTTAATGAAAAACAAAGAAAGCAATTTGATGAAATAATGGATATAAAAAATTTATTGATGAGTTATGAAAGTCAATTTTCATATAAATTAGGTTTTACAGATTTTATAAAGTCACTAAAATGATTTTACAAAAGATAAGGAGGTGAATTTTTTATATGAAAAGTGAAAAAGGTATAACTTTAAAAACACTAATAATTATTATAGTAGTGATTATAGGTGTAATATCTATAACAATTATAAATAACAAAAATCAAAACTTAAATTTTAGAAAAGAACAGATAAATGATTATAATAAAACAATAACTGATTATAATCTTGAAATTGTTAAAAAAAATACTATTATAGCAAAAACCGCTCCAAATACACCGTATGATATGTATTTTAAAGAAGCAGAATCGATGCCGTTAGACATGGCAAAATCAGATAATTTTAATAATATGTTAAACCTATACTATAACGAGTTCGATGCTGTAAAAGATTATAATAATAAACTATTAGAAGTATACAAAGTACTTCTTAATGAAAATGAATAGGAGAGTATATATGGAAAACAATAAAAATCAAAACAATGAAAAATGGAAACCTTATTTTAAAAGAGAAAATAGCATATATAAAAAACATCCATTTTTGGCTTGGACAATAACAATAATAGTAATGTTAGTTTCATTATACGGAGTATATTATTTCAGTGAACAAGCTGCTAATAATGCTAGTTTTAATGCAGGTTATAGAGATGCTTTTAAATAATTTTATGAAAATTATTTAAAAACTGTTAAGATTAGCACAAGTCAATAATAGATTAACTAGCGAACAAGTTAATCTCATTATTGAAAAATACAATAGAGAATAGAGCATATATTAGCACTTACAAAAGATAAGGGGGTGATTAAATGAAAAGTTTTTTAAAAGTAGTAGGATGCTGCATTATTGCATATCTTATATGGATTTCAATTGTTTTTCTTTGGGGAATAATATTTGTAAAGGAGACTACTGATACAGTAATGGATGCTGGCAAAGAAATTGTAAATTCAATTCAAGTAGAAGCTCAGAAAGGTGACATTACCTTAGCAGAGTATAATCAAATTAAAGTAGGTATGACTTATAGCCAAGTTGTACAAATTATTGGTACAGAAGGCACATTTTCAAGTGAAACACA
>CANRPR010000050.1 GCA_947632535.1 uncultured Clostridia bacterium
TTGACCTTTTGTTCCTGCCATTTCTCCTTCTTGTACATATTTTTGCCATCCGTATCTTTGTACATGTGCACTGTACCCAAAAATATGTGAAAATTATTCTTTATCCACTATATTAATTTAATACTCTTTTATTAAATCTAACCAAAATCTAACAAAAGTATTTTTTGACCAAATTCGCACCATTTTAGCATGTTATTATTGCATTTATATACATATATTATTTAATAATAAATAACAACTATTTCGCGGAAGAAAAAGCTGACGAAATAGCTTCAGCAGATAAAATTTTAGCCTTCATATCTAAATGAGCATAAATATTTGCAGTAGTGGAAAAATTAGCATGTCCTAGCCATTCTTGAATAGCTTTCATAGGAATATTTCTAGACAATAGCAAACTAGCGCAAGAGTGCCTTAAATCGTGAAAGCGTATACGCCTCAAGTCATTTTTGACCAGCAAAAGCCTAAAATGACTTGTAACATAGTCGGGTTCTAACAATTTACCTTTTTTATCTAAACATATATAATCCTTATATTTATTAGTATAAAATGTCCTAAAATTCTTATTTTTCTCTTGTCTGCTCTTAACCTCGTATAAAGCATTCATAACCTCTTCTGTCAATGGAAGAATTCGATAGCTTGAATTAGTCTTAGTTCTATCTTTACTCAAAATCTTCTTTTTGCCATTCAAATTTATCTCTACCACAGTATGTTTAATTGTTATAGTCTTATTTTCAAAATCAATTGCAGACCACTTTAACCCGAGAACTTCACTCCTCCTTAGCCCGTAGAAAGCGGTTAGTAGAATTACTAAATGCAACACATCATCTTTTGATTTTTCAAATAAAGTATTAAGTTCATCTACAGAATAAAAAGAGCCAACAAATACATTTTTCCTAGGGCAATTAACTTTATCTGCAGGATTAGTTGCTATTAAATCTTGCTTAAAAGCATAATCTAAAGACTTACGAATTATAGCATGATAACGAATTATTGTGGAAGATTTTAAATTCTCAGATAATAAAAATTCGTAAAAACTTTGAATATGAGTATGATTCAACTCTAATAATTTGATGGGATGAGAACTAAAATAACTATTAATTCTACTGTTAATCATTTGCAAATGTACAGAATATGTTGTGAATTCAAGATTAGCTTTCGCCTTTTTTATCCACAATTTTAAATAATCAATAAATAAAATATCTTCATCATAGTTCTTGTTATTGGGAAAAATAGTATTTAACCTTTCTCTAAAAAATAAGTATTTTTGCGCCTGTTCATTCTGATCCTGTAACATTTGCATTTTAGAAAGAAACAATTTCTCGAACTTTTCTCTGTACTTTTCGGCCTTTCTTAAAGCTAATCTTTTGTTACCACGAGCAACCTTTATTCCAGTCGATATCCATTTTTGCTTTCTTTTGTTATTATCATCTTTATAATTAATTATTGCGTGATATATATTATTTTTCTTTTGTAGACTAACCGTAATATTAGTGTTGCGTAAGCTTTTTTCGATGTCAATCATAAAATACCTCCTATTAACAGAAAGTTAGGTATTTACTATTTATAATACTTAAGATATAATATCACAAGTATATGCTTAAATCTAGTAAAATAGTTCATATTTTTACCCAAAGATATTGATTTACATATAATTCGACATTGGTTAGATTCTAGTTAGATATTTTAAGAAAAATATAACAGAAAATTTACTATTTATAATATGAGGAAATCATAAATAGAACTACAAATATGTCTGAAATATTACAAAAATGAAACAGTGCTGTAATAAATGGCTAAAATGCCATAAAAAATAGTGCGTTTGACAATAATTGTAATATTTGTAAAAAATATAAAAAATATGAGTAGAAAATATTGACATTTCGATTTTACTATGATATAACATATGTCAGAATTGCTATTCTAGTAAATTTAAAACCATAATTTTAAGGAGGAGAAAAAATGGGAAAGAAAGAAATTTTAAAAAGCAGTTTAATTATCGCAGCTTTAGCAACTACCACTTTAGTAGCAATGCCAAAATCTGAAGTACGTGCAGCTGATGCAATAGTTCCAAACTTAACATACAGTGCACATGTACAAAGACAAGGATGGCAAAAATATGTGAAAGGAGGAGAAATGGCAGGAACAAAAGGTCAAGGACTAAGAGCAGAATCAATAAGAATAAGTCTAGACAATGTTCCAGAAGATGTAGAAATAACATATAATGTACATCAAAGACAAAAAGGATGGACTGGCTGGGTTGCAAACAACGAAATAGCAGGAAAAACAGGACTAGGATTACAAGCAGAAGCAATAAAAGTATCTGTAAAAGGACTAGAAAAATATGGATATGAATTACAATATCATGTACATATAAGAAAATACGGATGGTTAAATTGGGTAACAGCAAAAGACGATTCAGCAGAGAAATTAAGTAACACACCAGGAATAAATGCAGGATATGCAGGATCAGTAGGACAAGGGTTAAGAATTGAAGCTATTGAAATGAGATTGGTAAAAATAGAACCAGTACAAGAAGAAACTAATACAGTTCAATTTAAAGATACAAAAAATTATACTACTACAGTTGAAAAGACAGATTCTAACGGTATAGTTTCTAAAATACCAGAAATATCTAACAAAATAGAAAATGGAGTTGAATACAGATTATTAGGATGGGCAAAAAGCGAAAATGCAACTGCAGCCGATGTAATTGACCTTGAAAAAGAAGTCATAACAGAAGACACTACTTTATATTCTGTTTGGGTTAAAAAAGTTGATGTTAAAATAGTATTCAATTATGATGGTCAAACAGAAGAAAAGGACGGAAAACAAGAAACTATTACTGAAGAAAAAACTGGATATTTAGCTGGTGATACTATTGATTTAACTGATTTAGAAAAACTAGGAATTGATGTGCCAGAACATAAGTCAACAACTGGAGATGGTGTAACTTATGAGTATGCTGGTTGGTATGCAGAAAACGATAAGGAGCAAAGAGAATTAACAACTTATACAATTCCAGTTCAAACAAGTGGAACTACTTACACAGTTAATTTACATCCAGCTTGGAAAATAAAATCGGTTACTTCTGGTGACATGACTGATACAGTTATAAATAATGTAATTACCGAACTAACAACATTACAAACAAAAAATAAAGGAACTTGCGGTGAAGTTGAAATAAATTCAGTAACTAAAATAAGTAATAAATTAGGAATTCCTGAGGGTGTTAGTGTAAAATTCGATAAAAATGTTACAGTTGATGAAAATGGATATATAACTGGAGCTGGAACTGTAATTGAAGGACCTGAAGCAACAATAACAAAGGTAGTTAATAATACAAATGCTGCTGATAATAATAAAGGATTAAATGCTGCTTTAAATACTGATACTTATGATACAGTACAACTAAAAGATGCAATTTCTTCTTTAAGTGCCAACATAGAAATAAAAGAAGGAAAGAAAGCAGTTTTAGACTTAAATGGTAATAACTTAACCATGGGAGATACTAATACTTTCAAAATAGACGGTGAAGTTAAAGCTACTGCTAAAACGGAAGGTGTAGCTGCAGCAGAATTAACAATTATAAATAGCAAAGAAGCAGGAAAAACAGTAGCTTCAAATGAAATAAAAACAAAAACTGGTATAGAAAATAAAGGAAAACTTACTATTGGTGAAAAAGCAGTTGAGGGAGAAAAAGCTAAAGATTTAGTAAAAATCAGTTCTGAGACTGCAGCAACTGCAGCAACTATCACAAATGCTGCTGATGCAACTTTAACTCTAGAATCAGGTATAATTGAAAATGCAAGTACAAGTGCTAATGCTATTACTGATCCTGAGGCAGCTGTAGTAAATAATAAAGGAACTTTAATAATTGAAGATGGTAAAATCGAAGCAAGTAATGCAGCTAAAATACCTGCATTATTAAATGAAGGAACAGCTACAATTAAAGATGGAGAAATATTAAGAAGTAAAAACTCTGCTAGTGTCGGAGCTGGATATTACGTAGTAGTTAATCATGGAGAAATGACAATTGATGGAGGAACTTTCTCTGCAAGCGACAACTCAACTGAAAAAGTAGTGCTAAATGGATCATCTGCCTTAATTGAAAATGGATATACAACTGGGCCAAAAGGTGCAGGAAAGAAAACTGCTGACTTAACAATAAATGATGGAACTTTTAAAGGTGGAAGATATGTTGTAGCAAGTGACTATGCTGGATACACTAAAATTCATGGTGGAAAATATGAAGCTGTACTTGATACAAGCAAAAACTTAGACACTGCAGGTAAAACAAGAAGTATATTCAAAGTAGTTGGAAAATTAGAATTAAACCTAGACGAAAGTAAGGAAACAGAATTTAATCTAGGAGCAAATGCTAAAACTCAAACAGCTTTAGTTTTAATAGGAGATCAATACTTATCAGAGTATAATAGTAAAAACGATTCAATGCATGAATGTAACTTAACGATTTATCCATTCAGTCCAGAAATAGTAAAAGTAAACAAAAAAGGTTTAACAAAATATGAAGATGTTGGGGCTAAAATTGTAAATGAAAAGACAAGTGATAATCAAAAATCATCTAAATCAAATGTAGTAGTATATGTAGGAAATTCAGACGCAAAAGAAGCTGGAAAACAATTAATGGCAGTAATAAAGAATTCAATAGCAAGCAAAATGACAGGTGTAGATGCAGAAAAAAATACAGCAACAATAATATTAGACTCAGATGTTGAAATAGAAAGCGATTTAGATACTACACCAAATTATGAAACATCAAAAGAAAACACAACTTTAGACTTAAACGGACATACATTAACAATTCATAAACTAGCTGTATTTAAAAAGAATGTAAATGTAATTGATAAATCTGAATACAAGACAGGAACAATCGTACTAAGTAAAGATAAAGATACAACTATTTATTTAAATGGAGATTTCGCTAAAGATGTAAATTTATCAGAGCTTGCAGCACAAGAAGTTGATAAAGAAGATTAAAAAGATTAAGAAGTAAAAACTATAGAAGGCATTCCCTAAAATTTGGGAAAGCCTTCTTTTTAAATTCACTTTTTATAATAATTATCCTTCTTCAATGGTAATTTTATTAGTAAAATACATCATGCAATATGTTGAAAATGTGAAACAGCCGAACGCTACAGATATGGAAAACGTGAAATATACGTAGAATATATGTGTGAAAAACGTGAAATTGATTTGACTTTTATAATTAAGTACGCTATAATATCAATGAAAGGTGGAATTAATTATGGAGAGAAAAATCTATCAAGAACTATTAGATTGGAAAAATACAGATATGAAGAAACCTTTAATGATAATAGGTGCTAGACAAGTTGGAAAAACCTATATTATAAATGAATTTTGCAAAAATGAATTTGAAAAATATGTTTATATAAATTTATTAGAAAATTCTGAGATAATAAAAATATTTAAACAGGAAATTAACACTGCTGATAAATGGAAAAGAATGAAAATATACTTAGATGTAGACATTGATATTGAAAACACAATAATATTCTTTGATGAAATACAAGAATCAGAAGAGTTGATTAGTGCTTTAAAATTTTTCAATGAAAGTGAAGAACCTTTTAAAATAATATGTGCAGGAAGTTTATTAGGAGTGAAGCTAAAAAGAATGCATTCGTCTTTTCCAGTTGGTAAAGTCAAAATGCTAAATATGCTACCTATGGATTTTGAAGAATTTCTTATTGCACATAATAGTAAATCTTTGGTTGAGGAAATTAAGTACTGCTATAATAACAATACTGCAATGGATGATAGTTTGCATACGAAGTCTTTAGACTTATATAGGCTATATTTATGTATTGGAGGTATGCCAGAGGCTGTAGATAATTTTATAAAAAATGGAAAAGACATATTAAAATTTGATAGGAGTATAATTAATGACATTTATGAATCTTACTTAAATGATATGAATAAATATGTAAATAACAAGTATGAATCTAATAAAATTGAGAGTATTTATAAATCTATTCCAACTCAATTAGGTAATCAAAGTAACAAATTTCAATATGGAAAAATATCTTCAAATGCAAGAAAAAGAGATTATGAAACATCACTAGAGTGGTTACTTTCAAGTACAATGGTATATAAATGTCCTATTCTTAATAAGCCGGAGATTCCGCCGTTAGCATTTGTTCTAAATGATTATTTTAAATTGTATTTAAGTGATACAGGAATTTTATTAAATATGTTGCAGGTAAAATATAGTGATATAATATTGGACAGATTAACGCAATATAAAGGAATAATCGCTGAAAATTATGTTGCAACACAACTTGTTGCGAGTAAAAATCAGTTAATGTATTGGGAATCTGGAAATAAGGCTGAAGTAGATTTTATTTTATATAATAACGATGGTATTATTCCTGTTGAGGTTAAGGCAAATGACCATATTGGAAGTCAGAGTTTAAA
This sequence comes from uncultured Clostridia bacterium, assembly GCA_947632535.1. Classification (GTDB taxonomy): domain Bacteria; phylum Bacillota; class Clostridia; order TANB77; family CAG-508; genus CANRPR01. The sequence goes on from CANRPR010000050.1 coordinate 6,454, forward strand.
TGTTTATATAAAAAGATTTGCTCCAAAGTATGCTATTAGGATTTCTACAAAGAATTTTGGATTTAATAATGGTATTAAGTCTGTTCCATTGTATGCTGCTTTTTTGGTGAAATAAGACAGAAAATATTAAAGCAGAAATCACAAAGTGATATTAAAAAATTAAAGGAGAATATTATACTAAATAAAGGTATAATTTTCTCTTTTTTTGCCCATAAAATTACCATATTCTGTCAATATATTCTAACAAAAAATAAATGCCAAAAAATCTTATGATTTTATCTTGTACCTGTAAGCATTCATTAGTCAAACTTAACATACAGTGCACATGTACAAAGACAAGGATGGCAAAAATATGTAAAAGAAGGAGAAATGGCAGGAACAAAAGGTC
>CANRPR010000051.1 GCA_947632535.1 uncultured Clostridia bacterium
TTTAATTCATACTTTCCTGGCCATAAATTTGATATTTCTATTCTTCCATTGCTGTCTGTGTACAAGGTAACTGGTGAATTTCTATAAGAAGCATTATTATTTGAACCTTTTTCCACATATTGACCAATTATATCTTTTTTATTATTTGATTCTTTTAGATAATCAGATTCTTTCAGTTGAAGAGTAAATCCAACATTAGCTAATGGTTCCCCAGTATTTGCATCTTTTTTGATTATCACAATCTTTCCTTTTTTTATTTCATTTTGAAATTCTACTATAGTTGTCTCACCTGCTTTAACTGTTTTATCTCTTGATGCTGCTGTATCTTTAATATATCCAACCGGTGCTTTTGTTTCTGTAATTTTATATTTACCTGGCTCCAAACCAGAAATTGTAATACCTTCCTTATCATTAATCGTTACGGTATTATTATAGTCTAGTCCATCTAGTCCTTGTATCGTAAATGTTGCTCCTGTTAATTTTTCTCCTGTATTTTTGTCTTTTTTAATAATTTTTAAATTTCCTTTTGGTAATGTATAAGTATAATTTTTAGTAAAGTCATAATCCTTTTCATATGGTTCATAATAAACTAAATTTTGCAGTGGCTCTTTATATGTTTCACCCCAAAAACACTCAATATGTTTTAAAAATGTTAATCTTACTCCGACATACAGAAGGAATTCTTAAATGTAGTGTTAAAGTTATTTTTTTCCCTGTTGTTTTAGTTTTTATATAAAAACTTTTACCTGATTTTACATCAGATACCTTTTTTGAAGTTGTTCCACTTCCATTATTATATACATTGGAAATATTTTCTCCATTGTTTGTACCAATACTAGTTATTTTTACTTTTTCACTAAAATTATATTTAAATGGTCCTACAATATCATAACCATCTGACGTTTTTTTTGTAATACTTATTTTCTCCGTTTTATCGGTAACAGTTGTATCAATTTTTTTCGCATAATCAATAGCTTCATTCACTTTTTCGCTTGCATCTGTTATTACTTTAAAGGTTACGTGGCCATCTTCATCAACTTTTACAACTTCTTTGCCACCATCATCCATACCATTTTCACCATATCCAGGTGTCACGACATCTTTTAGGCAATCTAAAGATATATTTCTATGCCAATTTGATACAATATACCAAAATGCTACATGAAATGGATCTGAGTATTGAAAACTATCCTTTTGTCTTGGTCCCTGTGAAAGAATGTAAGATAATCTTCCGATTATGTTTGTTTATTGTTGCATTTTCCCCTATGTTTTCTATTGGCTTTATAGTTCTTATTACATTGCCTAATATATCAACTTTAGCAGCTACTTTATATTTGCCTGCGGAACCCAAATGTTGATAATATTGTATACACATTAGTCTTTTACTTGCATCAAAAGGTCTTCTTAATATAACTGTATCACCAACATCTAATTCTTTTCCTTCTACTTTTAAATAATATTGATCTTGTAAATTGCCAAGTTCTCCAAAAGATAGAATAGTAAGTCCAAAAATACATATAATAAATAAAATACTAATACATATTATTTTTTTTATTTTACTCATTTTCTTCCTCCTTTCTATCCCTTACTAAAACTTCTTTATTAATAAAATAAATTCCAACTATTATAATAGTAAATATTGAAACTGCAAGTCCTATATACATAGGTATAGTACCTGTTTTAATTGAAATAATTACATCTGCTTGTGCAAAATTATCTTTAGTATTATTTTCTTCTGTAATCCCTAAATCATTATAACTTTGTTCGATTTGAGCAACATTTCTTATAGAACCTGTATTATTTTCTGTAATAGTTCTTGTTAAAGTTAATGTTAACGTTTTTTCTTGTCCTGCCTCGATTTTCTCATTTGAAATGCTTACATTATATAGTTTTCCATTTGATAAATACCAATCTTTATTTAACTCTGAACTAAATTTCATACCCTCTGGTATTTTATCAACAATCGATTTTGCATATCCTCCTGCTTCTCCAATATTTTTAACTTTAATTTGATATTCTACAATAACTCTAGCATTATTGATTTTCTTTCTATCAAGTTCTATTTTTGCTAAAGTAGTATTAGCATATTCATGTATCTCTGTACTATTGCTATATTGAACTATAATTTTATTAACAAATTTTTCTAACTGCAAATTAAATGCTTCTACTTGTATTAGCCCTATATCAATATGTTCTATGTCTCCATTTTCAACTTGTAATGTATTTGTTACTGCATATACTTTTTCATTTTCATTCAAATTTAATGTTTTAGTAATAACATCTGAATTTTGGTTCTCATTAATTCCATCTTTTTTATATGATGTTAACATATATTTGCTTGTATCATATTCAAAAGCTACTAAATATTTACCTTTTATAACGTTTTCAAAAGAATAAATTCCTTGTTGATTTGTAATAGCTGTTTTATTTTTTCCATCTTTTTCTTTTACAACTTCCCCTGAGTTAGCATCCATTAAAATGGCTTTTATATTTTCTAATACTTCTTCATTACTATCTCTTTGCCCGTCTTTATCTTTATCTATCCATGCTAAACCGCTAATAGAATAATTTTTACTATCTGAATCATCTGGATTATCTTGATTATCTGGATTATCTGGATTATCTGGATTATTTGGATTATCTGGATTATCTGGGTCGTTTGGGTTATTTGGGTTGCTTGGGTCATCCACTATTTCTCCACCTTCTATTTTTTCCTTATCTGCCTCATAAATATGTGATATTTCTGCAGTTGCTTTTTCTACCCCATCTACTTTAATAATAGCCACATTATTTATTTCCAAATCTTCATCTAAATTAATATCAAGTACTTCCACCTTTATAATAAATTTAGTAGATTCTCCTCCTCGTAATGAAAACCATTTCTGTATTTCATTATCCATATATAAAGATTTTCCTTCTTCAATAGTAGCTGTTTCAATTATCTCTCCATCTTTTTCTATAGATAAAATATTTAGTTTTTCAGGTATATAATCATATAATTCTATATTTTCTATGTCCGTTTTTCCTTCATTAGTTATTTCAATTAAATAACTAAATGTATCCCCACCTTTTATTTTATTATCTTTAGTATCTGATATCATATTAATAGAAATAAGTTTATTGAATATTTTTGTCGTATATATATTACCTCTACACCAATTTTGACTATTAGATTTTGCCAATGCAGTTATCGTAGCATCATTTTCCTCTTCTTTCATATTTTCTGCCTTAACAACAAGTTGTAACACTTTTGTTTCATCACTTTCTAAATTTCCTATACTAACTTCATTTCCTTCAACATTTAAATTTTCTTCATCAACAAATTCACCATTTTTATATTTTCTTAATGTAATACTAGACATATTCATACCATCTGAAAGATCTGTTTTTACCAAAATATTTTCTTGTTTCATATTAGATATATTTTCAATAATAACATAATAAGAAATATACGATTTTTCTTTAAAAGATACGTCTCTATCTGTTACTTGTTTAACGCTTACACGTAAATCTCCCTTTTCAATTTCATTTGTTAATGTATTGCTTTCAATTGTATTGTCTTTATATATAACTTGTGCTTTATGATTAATACTTCTTCCTTCTGTGTTATTTTGTACTCTTACATCATATTCTTTCTTAATACTTTCTCCAGCTTTTATATTTTCAATATTAAAAATAAGTTCTTTCTCTTCTTTTTCTTCATAATAAGTAGCTCCTGTATATTCATATCCTTCATATGGAACAACATGTACCGTATTTTCTGGTATAGGTATTTTTATTTGAGCATTTTGTGCATTAACTTCTCCATCATTTTTAAGCTCTACTTGATAATGAATTATTTCTCCTGTATTCACTTTTTCTCCTTCTTGTAAATTGTCTCTACCAACAGTAGCTGTTAAAGTAGCTTTCAATTCTGCTCCTTTTTCTGTTGCTATCGCTAATACAGTAGATTCTTCTTTTTCTATTTCACTCACATTAGGATTTTGATAGAATACTGTATATCCTTCATAAGCTGATTCATTATAATTTAATTGTTGTGGCATTTTTATTGTGTATTTAGCATTTACTCTTTGTTCTTTTTTTAATTGTTCTATTTGAATAAGATAATTTTTTACCTCTCCTTCATTTGGCATTGTTTCTGCCCAATCATTAGATAAATCCTGAAGGTTAGTATTTACTTTTTCTTTTTTGCTATAATAAATTTTAACAAGATTTTCATCAATTCCTTCTACTGTAATTGGACTTGTTACTTTTACCTGCAAAGTATTCTTGTTTTCAATTTCGCCAATCTGACTTACGCCATCCGTTGGAAATCTTCCTAAAATAGAAACTTGTTGTACATCAGTTGGCTTATTGTTTATTAAGCCTATATCTACTTGAGATTGTTTTTCATTAAATTTCTTTTCAAGTACTGCCTGTTTTACATCTCCTGTTCCTACTGAAGTTAAACCATAATCTTGAATATTATTTATAGTCAAAACTTGTTCTATTGTACATATTTGTATATTTTCACTTGTCTCCACTATATTGTTTGAATTTGTAATTACGGTCTTTATCTGTTCCGTACTATTAGATACTTCTGGCATGATTGTAATATCTGCTACAATGGACAAGATAGCATTTTGTAATTCCATGTTTTTATGACTAGTTTGTTTACCTACTAATTGAAGTTCAATAATTTTTTTATTATTTTCTGTTTTTAATGTTGCAGTTTGTATCTTTAATTCTTCTTCATAAAGTAAATTAATTGATTTTACTTCTATATTCTGAATTTGTTTTGGTAATTCAATTTGTACCTTTGGATTTTGATATAATTTTTGTGTTTCTTCATTAGTTTGTAAAACGACCTTTATTTCGAAATTTTCATTTTTTTGTATAGCTGTTAAATTATCTTTTGTAAGTTCTGTTTTTGACATATATTGAGCTTCTTCTAAAGGTATTATTTTTTCTATTTTTCCATAATTTCCATTTAAACCTTCCTTCAATTGATTTATTTGTTTTATATAACTTGTATCTTTTGCTTCTTGTATAGCTTTTGTATGGTAAAATTGAATTTTACCTTCTTTCTCAATATTTTCAAATTGTAAGGTAATTGCTTTCGTTTCAGCTGGATAAATAATTTCAATGTTTCCATCTTCATTTGCTTGACTATCTTTTGTAATTTGTGAAAGCATTTCATTTTGCTGATTTAAAATATTAATTTTTCCATTTTGTCCAATAACTTTACTAATTTGTTCTTGATTTATTTCTGTCTTTATATATTTAGCATTTGCAAAATATTGTGTTTCTTGTGAAGTATATTGCGCTTGTAATTCTTCAATTTGGAATTTTTCTTCTATTCCTACTTTATTAAAATATAATGTACTTACTTTCTTATATTCTGTTTGCTCTCCTGATTCTATTTTACCCTTATAAATTTTGTCTACATAGAAATTTACTTCATAAGTTGCAATTCCGTCTTTTTCTATATCAACGTTAAGTTTTTGTTCATTAATTTGTTGTGTTTTTTGTTCATTATATAAATTAACCACATTTTTTATAAAAAAACTTTTTTCTTGTAAATTAGCATTAGAGTCATATTGTATGCTTATTACAATACGTTGCAAATCATTTTTCCATATTACTGTGTCGTCTGTATTATGATAATTTATTTCAAACTTAATTTTACCTTCTTCTTGATTATAAGAATCATTTTCCCTTGTAATAAAGATATCGGAATCAAAAGCAAATATTTCTACTTTTTTTATCTGTTCTTTATTTGGTACGTCTATTTCAAATTGATTATTTTCAATTGGATAATCATTATTTTTTATTCCCGTTTGTAATTGTAACTGTACTAGTCGTACATTTTGTTTTTCTATTTGATAAATCTTATTAGTAATAATATCTGCAACTAATTCATTTTCTTTAGTTTTACTAGTAATAATCCCCTGTACACTAGAATATCCTTCGATTTTAATATCTTTTTGTTTACTGTTTCGATAAATTCCAGTAAGTTCAATCTTACTTTCCATGTTTAATGAACTTAAACCTATTATTTCTGTTTTAGTAGCTTCTATATCTAGTTCTATTTCCACTGTTTCTCCTGCTATAATTTGGTTTAAGATAATATCATTACCTTCTATTTTATTAATTTTTTCATTTGGTTTATTTCCCTTTATATTGAAGTTTTTTTCTTTAATACTTATCTTACCATCAAAATATCCTTCATTTTTAACTTCAACCTTAAGATATAACTTTTCTATAGAATTGACCATAATTTCTTTTGATTTTTGTTTTTCTCCATTTTCATTTTTAAAATAAGCATCTATCTCTATGTTTTTAGAATTGGTACTACCAGCTGTCTCTAATTCTTCGTTAACAGAATAAACAATATTTACTCCAACAAATAAAAAATTAGCTAACAGCATAGTCGAT
>CANRPR010000052.1 GCA_947632535.1 uncultured Clostridia bacterium
AAATGAATATAGCAGACAAGAAGAATGAATTAGAAGAAGCAAAGAAACCTGCAATTAGTAAATATACAGATGCATTAGTAACAGCTACAGCAGATAATGAAAACGGAAAAAATGATAAAGTAATAGATTCTTTAGGAAAACTTATTCAAGAATTAGCAGATTTAGATTATAACGGAGGAGATAAGAAAAACACACCAGCAGATGTAAAAACAATTGAAGATAAAGCTAGCGCGGAAATTCAAGCCCAACTTGATCAAATAGAAAAAGATAGACTAACAGCACTTAATGAATTAAAAGATAAATATGTAAAAGTAATAGACAAATATATAGATATAGCAGAAACATTAGGAAAAACAGCAGAGAAAACAACGCTACAAAACTACAAGAAAGAGTTGATAGAACAACCAGATGAAGCATCAGTAGAAGCTTCAAATGTAGCGTTTGGACAATACTTATCAACAACATGTGGTTCACTAATATATCAATATGAAGTAATTGAAAGCTTAGGACGTCAGTTTAAAGATGAGAAAGATGCAGAAATATTAAACTTATATAAGAAAGCTGTTGCAGATATTAAGGCTGTAGATGGAAAGAATTCTAATGAAAGATATGCGAAAATATGTGAAATATTAAATAAACTTGAATCTGACATAAAAAATATAAGAGATTTAAATTCAGCAGTTACAACAGCAAAAAGCAGTGCATTAGAAAGTATTAAGAGTAAAATTGAAGAATCACCAGAAGGAGTTAAAACGCAATTAGAGCAGGCAGTAAAACAATATATTGAAAAAATAGAATCAGTTACGAGAAATACATCAAATTATACTAATGTTATAACAGAGTATAAGACTAAAGCAGAAACAGCAATAAAAACATTAGTAGAAGCATATACAAAGAGTGCAGTATCTGAATATTTAGCAGAAGGCGGAAAAGTTACATCAGTAGAAGGAAGTAAAATAACAGTTGATAAAGTAGATGTTAAAGAAGATTTCGTTATTCCTGAAGGTATCGATTTAGTTATTAGTGATAGCCTTACAATAGCAGAAAATAAAAAGATTACTATAGAAGAAGGTAGCAGTTTGCATATTGGAAAAACAGTAAGCTTGAAAGAAATTACAGGTACTCAAATTGAAAATAATACTGGAAGTGCTGCTGGATTAACAATTGACCGCACAACTAGTAACATGAATGACTTATCTAGCAATGCTCCAGAGGGTACCATTGTTCTTGGTGGTGACAAATTTGGTGGTAACTATAATGTAAATTGGTATAATAATTAATTTCAAAATATTATTCAAAAAAAGAAGGTTCACCCCCATAGAGAGGTAACCTTCTTTTTGCATACTCACTCAGTTAGAGTGCTTATTCATTTTTTAGGCTAATATCTTCATCATTTAATTTAACTGTTACTTCTTTGTCTTTTTCCCCAGTAACATCACAGTCGTTTGATGTTAAGTCTGCTCCAGTAATTTCAATAGTTTTAACACCAGTAGTACTTCCTACATAAACATGAACCTTTTTGCAATTCTCTGAAGTTAAAGTACAATTCTCACCAATAGCTAATTTTAAAGTATCATTGTTAGAGCCATAAGGGCCAGCAGAACGCAATAGGATTGCACTTCCATCATTTGCAACTTTACCAGTTTCAGCTAATTGATTGTCTTCTGCCTTTGCTCCTGTTGCTGTTACCTTTGTATTGTCCAATTCAATTGTTCCGATTCTTGCATCTATACCACCCATTCCTTTGATAGTACAGTTAGAAAATTTATATGTTCCTTTAGCAGGTAAATATATAGCTGTTTGACTGCTTTCAATATCAACAAATTCACAAGTTAATGAAACATTCTCTGAACTATCTTCATGTAAGCTTGAAATAGCTATACCTTCAGATTCTACACTAACGTGCTTACTAGAAGTTCCAGTAATTGTTATATTTGCATCTTTTTCTACTGTTGCAACACCATACGCTTTTCCACTTATTTTTGTTCCACCTTTAATTGTTAAAGTACCAAAATTTTGTATTCCATAGGAAGTACCTTCAACCGTTACGTTTTCTAATACTAAAGTACCACCTTTACAGTTTGTAATAGCTGCTGATGGAGCTCCGTTATCTTTAGTTGTTGCATCTTTAATAGTTCCACCTTTAATTGTCAAGGTACCATCATTGTTATAAATACCTACACACCAAACCTTATTAGTATCTTTGCTATTAAGTTGAGTAGTTCTATCAATAGTTTTACCATTTAAATCTATTGTAACATTTCCACTTGTTACTGATAATGCAGAAGATAAACTTACAGAATCACCTAAAACGATATTTGTTTCACCTTCAGCACTTGCTGCGCTTTTTAATGCTTGTGATAATTCGTCTGCAGTACTTGCTGATTTTGTTTTACTTAACGTTAATCCTGTTAATGAATAGGTTATAGTTCTAACAACTGTAGTTTCGTCGCTATAATATCTAACAATTATTGTCTGCTCTGCAGGATTTTTTATTCTAGCTACAAGAAATCTATCTTGTGTTACATCTACTTCTTTTTCTGGATTATCACCTTTAGTTAATTGCACTGTAATCTTTTTAGCATAAGCATTATTAAAGTCTAATGCTAAATAATGTCCTGGTTGATTTGCACTCTCATCTCCAAAATCTTCATACTTATCTACAGTATATAATGTACCACTTATTGTATAGTTATCGTCCTTTCCAACTACTTCTATATCTTTTTGTAATGCATCTACTGGTTTTCCATATGTTTTTGCTCCTTCAGCGTCAACACGTGCTGTTACTTTTGTAGCATTTTCATAAATTCTTCCTTCTACATAGTTCTTAAGAACTTTTAATGCATCTTCTTGATATTTTGTAATTGTTGGATATATATTTTTTCCTTCAACTACTTTAACATCTGCTCTTGTTACTGCATAAATTTTTTCTATATATTGTGCTACTAAGTCATCTAATTTAGCCTTATATGCAGCCTTTAAAGTTTCTTTATTTGCTTCGTCTGTTAAGTTTGCTTCATAAACTTCAACATATTGAGTAATTGCTTTATCAATTTCTCCTTTTGCAGTAGTTTGTGCTTGCGTTACTTCATCATTCAATTTGTCTATTTCACTTAAAGCAGTTTTTAATGTATCAATTATTTCTGCAATTGATGCCTTTGCTTTCGTTTCGTCTGTTTCTTTTATTGCCTTTATTGCTTCTATTGCTTTGTCTATATATCCTTGTTTTTCTGTATCTTTATTCTCTGCATATTTTACTGTTAAACCTGTTGTTGTTACTTGTTGTTCTTCTCCGTCTGGATGTTCGTCAGTAACTTTGTTGTAAGAATATGTTTGCTCTGCCTTTGAGTAAATAGCATCATATTGAGCTATCATAGCTTTGCAGTTTTGTCCAATATATGTGTTGAATTTTGTATATGCATCTGTTGCTGCTGTTATATCTGCTTTTTCTGCTATTAATTGTTTATATAGTTTTAATTGTGATGTTACTGTAGTATTTCCTACTGCTTCGGATATTTCTATATATTTATCTACTTCTGCCATTTTCTCTGTCTTATATTCATTTAATTCTTTTACTCTTTGTGTCTCTATTTCAGCAAGCTTATCTTTTATTTCTTTATCTACTCTTGTTTCAATTTCTTTTACATCTTCTGGTGTAGCTGAATTATCTTCTGTTCCATCATACTCTAATGTTTTAATTTCGTCTATTGCTGCACTTAACATTGAGTTTGTTTCTGGAGTTAAATCACTTTGTTCTAATACTTCTGTGTATTTTGCTATTGCTGCTGATTTTGCTTCTTCTAATTCGGCTCTTTTCTTTGCTATCTCTATATTATTTTCAACAGCATCTAATGCAGTTTCTATATTTGTTGTTGAAGATGTTTCTGCTGTTACTACTCCAATTTGTGTATTAATGAAGTCTTTTAATTTTTGATTTTTTGCATATTCTAATGTAGAATCTTTATATTCTTCTTTATATTTCTCTAATTTAGCAAGTGCATCTTCTTTCATATTATCAAAGTTATATGTTTTTGCATATTCTAAGAATTCTGGATAATATGTATCTAAATATTGTTTGTCACCATTTAATAAATTCATAGCTTCATTAATATCACTAGCACCTTCGGCCATTGTTACTTTTGTTCTTGTTTGATTTATCATGTTTTGTATTTTTGCTATTGCTTCCGGTGTTAATTCTAATTCTTCTACTGCTTCTGCATCATTTAATACATCTTCATAATTATCTAATGTCTTTATTGCTGATTCATATGCTGCTTGACGTGCTGCTTTATCAGCTTCATCTTGTGCTTTTGCATCTGTTGCTTTTTGCTCTAATTTTGGAAGCTCTGTTTCTAATTTTCCTTCGATTTCAGTTACTAAAGATTGTATTTCTTTTGTTGTCTCTGTTCCTTTTAGTTTAGCTTTTTCTTCAACAAAATCTAATACTTCTTGTGCAGCTTCACTAACTTCTTCATGTCCATCTGTTAAATATGCATTTAAGTCTTTCTTTGCTTTTGCTACTGCTTCTGTTAATGCTTCTTTTGCTAAATTTAATTCAACATCTGTTACTACTTCATCGTATGATTTTTCCATAAATGTATCAAATTCTGCCATTGCTGTATCTACTGCAGGTTCATCTTGGGCATTATCTACCTTTACTCTTACTGTATCTATTTCTCCTTGTATTAATTGTTTCTCTGTTGAACTTAATTCTGTATTTGCAGTCAAATAATCTTCATATTCTTGTAATTTTGCATATGCACTTTTTTGTGCATTCTTTAATGTTGGTAGTTTTCCTGTTTCTCCAAGAAGTCCATTTATTGCTACATTAACTTCTTGTACTGTGGTTGCTTTGTTTACGTTTGCTATTGCTTCTTCTATTACGGCTTTCATTCCTGGTTTTGCTTCTGCTAAGTATTCATTTAAATCTGCTAATGCATCTTCTTTTGCTTTTGCTAATGATACATTCTTAAATGATGCTACTAAACTTTCAAAATTAGCTAATTCATCTTTTACTTCTTGGGTTGAACTTGCTCCATTTATTGCATCTTTCGCTTCTTTTGCAAAATTCTTTATGATTTCTGCATCCATTTCGCTTAAGCCTTCTACTTTTGATAATACTTCTTCATATTCTTCTACTTCTGCTATTGCATCTGCTTTCTCTTTTTCTAATTTTTTTATGTCTTCTTCTATTGTTGGAATTACTTTCTTGATTTCTGCTAATATATTATCACGAGTTGTATTTATTGTTTCCTCTGTTTGTGCATTTGATATTCCTGTTTTTGCTGTCTCTATTTGTGCTAATAATGTTTTGTATGTTGTTGCTCCGTTTGGTAATGCTTTAATAAATCCTTCATATTTTTCTACTTCTTCAATTGCAGCTGTTTTCTCAACATTAAGATTCTTAACTAATCTCATTTCAATAGCTTCAATTCTTAATCC
>CANRPR010000053.1 GCA_947632535.1 uncultured Clostridia bacterium
ATTACCATGCTTTGATATTGGCTATCTCCTATGGTTATGTGTCTCCAGCTTATTACATCTGGCTTTATTCTTACATATGTTGTCCCTTTCACTGGTTGTGTTACAGTACTTCCATTTACTGCATTTCCTACTGCTTCTCCTGTATCTCCATTTGTTAATCCACTTGCCTCAAATTTAGCTACCCATATCCCCTTTACTGCTTTATCACCTGTCCCAAAAGCTGGATGCACTATCTTTGGTGTTGGCTGTCCTGCTTCCAATCCTTCTGTTTCATAATCTGTTTTGTATTCTACTCCATCTGTTCCTACATTTGTTTTATCTTTCAAAAAGCTCACACTTATCTTTGTCACTGTCGCACTTGGCTTTACATCATCTGATGTTTTGTATCCTTTCTCTATACTATATGCATATCTTGGTATCCATACAAAAAATGTTGTTATGTCTTCCATCTTTACTTCTGTTCCTACTTTATCTGCTCCATTTGTTGCTGCATTGTATTCTGTTGCTTTACTTTGTTCTACTGTTACTACATTTGCCCACTGCTTGTTCGTACTTGTATACTCATACCATTTATGATCTCCTTTGTTATCTTCTTGTGCTACCTTCCATTTTCCTCCATCATAGTATACTGGTATCATTCTTTGTATGTATAATCTAGCCGCTTCTTTCTTTCCTTCCTTGCTTTTGCGTTTCGCAAGTGTATGATATATTATTAATATTTTATTATCAATAGCTTCTTGCAAAACGCAAAAATCTTAGTTGCAAAACGAAAATTTTTATTGTATAATACCACTAATGTGCAATTATGAACGAGGAAATCATATTAAATAAATTTTCTGAAAGATTTTTAGATTGGTTAAAAATCATGATACAGATATTAACATCCTTGCTCAACAAATAGGAATTAAAAGTAAATCAACTATATATATATATATATGAATGGTGAAATGTCTCCTAAAATCACAACTGTAAAATACCTTGCTGAATATTATAACGTTAATCCTATTTGGCTTATGGGTTATGATGTTCCTATGAAAATAGCATCCAATAAAAATATGGATAAAAAAATAGAAGGTTCTGCTGTAGTATTTGTATATGGTTCTATTCCTGCAGGTGTTCCTATGGAATGTACTGAAGAAATTCCAGTTGATATGCTAAAAGGTGGAAAACAATACTTTGGGCTTAAAAAGGCACTTCTATGTTTCCTGAATATTTATGGAGATATTTTAATATTAGAAAAGGTAGAAGATTGTGAAAGCGGACAAGATTGTGTTGCTATGGTCAATGGTAACGATGGAACATTTAAAAGAGTATTTAAGAATGAAAATGGCATTATATTACAACCTTTAAATGCTGAATATCAACCCATGATATATACTAATGAACAAATTGAAAAATTGCCAGTTAGAATAATTGGCAAAGTAGTTGAGTTGAGAAGAAAGAAATAAATCATAGGAGGTTTTACGTATGATTGAAAAAATAAAAATAGCTATATCTGAACCCAACAATAAAACATATCTTCAAACTTGGTTTATTTGTTTATGCTTTATTTTTTGGATGTTTATTATACCATTTTTTGTAGGTATTATATTACTTATTTTACATTATAAAAATAGGTATATGTGTAATATTAAATATGGTCAGTTCGATGATATAGAAAAAAAGATAGCTGAACTAAACACATCGTTTAACGCAAAAACGATTGAAAATAATAAGAAAATTCAAGAACTAAATGATAATTTTAATATGCAAAAAGCTAAATTATTATCTGATATTGAAGCTTTAAAATCTGAAAAAGAAAATATTGAAAAAGATTTAAAAAGTATGAATAATATGTTAACAGTGGAATATTCTTCATTTAATGATTATACAAATATTTCTTCTCAAGAAATTAAAAATAAATTAAATATGCTAAAATTAAAATTAGACGATTTAATGAAAAATGATAAAGCCGTACTAACAACTTCTTCTATATCTTCTGTAAACAAAAAAACTATCATTAATAATGTTAGGCAACTTCTTAGAAGTTTTAATACAGAGTGTGACAGCATAATTAGTAACTTAACAATTAGAAATATTGATATTTCAAGAAACAAATTTGAGAAATCTTTTATATCATTAAACAAGCTATACGAGTTAGATTATGTTCAAATTTCAAAAGAATTTTACGAATTAAAATTAGAAGAATTAACTTTGAATTATTCTTATTTACAACAACTTGAAATTGAAAAAGAACATCAAAAAGCAATTAGAGAACAATTACTTGAAGAAGAAAAAGTGCGTAAAGAAATTGATAGAGAAAAACAAAGAATCGAAAAAGAAGAAACACAATTTAAGAATGAAATATCAAAACTAATGGCGTATTTAAATAAAAGCGGTAATGACATTGAAAAGCAACTTTATATAGATAAAATTAAGGAATTAGAAGATAAATTAAAATTACTTGAAAAAGATAAAGAAAATGTAATGCAAAGAGAACAAAATACTAGAGCTGGTTTTGTATATATAATTTCTAATATTGGCTCTTTTGGAGAAAATATTTATAAAATAGGAATGACTCGTCGCTTAGAACCAATGGACAGAATTAAAGAATTAGGAGATGCATCTGTACCTTTTCAATTTGATGTACATGCTTTAATATTTAGTGATGATGCACCGGCTTTGGAAAATATTCTACACCAGACCTTTAAAGAAAATCAAGTTAATAAAGTTAATTCTAAAAAGGAATTTTATAATATAGATTTAGAAAAAATTAAAGAAGTTGTTAGAAATAATTATAATAATACTGTTGATTTTACTGATTATGCAGAAGCTTATGAATATAGAGAAAGTTTGAAATTAAAAGAAGTTATAAAAGCATAAATAATGTACCAGTCGTCAAACTATATAATGTGGAATTAAGAAGAAAATAAATATATTTTAATATAAAAAATAAATAATAAAGGAGGTTTTATATTATGATACGTGAGTTAATTTTAGAGGTGACAAGTACTATGCCAGAAACAGCTACTTTTGAAGAAATTATTAATGCTATCTATATGCAATTAAAAATTGAGCAAGGCTTAAAAGATGTTGAAGAAGGCAAAGTTTTGTCAGAAGAAGATGTGTTGGAGGAATTAAAAAAATGGTAATTAAATGGACTAATTCAGCCCTTTTAGATTTAAAAAGTGTTAGTTGCGTTTCTAAAAAGGAGGACGTTAGTAAATATGCATCAGAACTTTTTGAGTATTCTCAACAACTAAAACAATTTCCACAATTAGGACATATTTACAAATATTTTAAACAAATCATTGTTAGAAGATTGATATTTCAAGAACATTCTATTTTATATTACAACGATGATGATGTAATATATATAATAGCAATTATCCATCATAAACAAGATATTAATAAGAAACTTAAAAATATCGATTTACTTTTAAAAAAATGACATTCATACTTATATTGGCGGAGAAGATAAAACAAATTACACTTTTAAGCAGGTATTTGAAGAAATGCAAAAAAATTCCCTTTTCTACATAATTCAGAGGAAAAACTACTCATTGTTCATTGTGGAAGACACATCTTGGAAACAGAATTAAAGAAAATAAATATAAAACTACCTGTTATTAATTTTATCATAGGACACAAAAACGGAAATACTGGCGACGATGTTTATAATGAAAGTCAAATTGCACAAGTTTTTTTAAACTCATGCAATTTGATGTATGTTATTTGTTAATTAGGTTTTAAAATTTATTGTTTACTTAAATCAATATGCTAGAACGTGAGCACCGGGCGGAACCCATCACTGGTACCCTCAAAGCCATTAGTGCAGTCAACACGTAACAAGCCCGCATTAGCTACATTGTAGCAAGCGCCACCTCGAAACAAGAACGGAACGCTAGCGCTTCCTATTAGCACATAATCACTATTCCATGCTCTTCCATATTTATGTTCTGTATCTTCTGTATTTACTTTCCAGTCTATTGTTCCATTTACTAATCCTCTATAGCTCCAACTTCCTCCTACTTCATTCATTCCTATTCCTTTTACTTTTTCTAAGTTGTTCCATGTTTCTTCTGTTAACTCATGTCTTTTTTGCTCATACTTATCTTCTGTTTTGCTCGTTCCCCATAATACGTCTTGCGTTAATGAAGCCGATTCTCCTTCTACTGTTATGCTGTTATTCTTCTCTTCGTCGCTTACTGCGTATGCTTCCCAGTAATCTTTATATGTTTCATTTAAGCTATTATTTGTATCAAAATATTTTGTTTCAGAACCATCATGAGTACTGCTCTTTCCATATGTACTTAAACTTGCATTTCCATTGTTATAGTATGCTGCTACTCTCTCCCATGCTCCTCCACTCATATCATATATTCCATATACATTTCCGGTTGTACTTGCTAACTGCCCTAACGCTGTATTGTACCCATGTGTTTCTACTTTATATACACTATTACCATATACTACTTCGTTGTCTGTTCCGTTTGGTCCTGCTCCTGTATGGAAATCATACCAAATGTTTGATTTGTAACTTCCATTTCCGTTTATCTGTGGTACACTTCCAAACGCACTATAGCATAAATATGCTACTGCTCCCCATTCACTATTCTTCATTAAGTGTGTATTTACATCACTCCAGCCATAGTGTTCTGTATCTTTACCCATAGCTATGCTTTGATATTGGCTCTCTCCTATGGTTATATCTCTCCAACTTATTACATTAGGCAATACTTTTACATATGTACTGTCGTCTGCTGCTGTTGCTGATCCTGTTCCTCCTTCTCTATTTCCTACTGCTTTATTATCTGTTGTTGTTCCACTTGCCTCAAACTTTGCTACCCATATTCCTGTTACTGCTTTATCACCATCTCCAAAGGCTGGGTGTACTATCTTTGGTGTTGCTTGTCCTGCTTCCAATCCTTCTGTTTCATAATCTGTTTTGTATTCTACTCCATCTGTTCCTACATTTGTTTCCTCTTTCAAAAAGCTTACACTTATCTTTGTTCCTGTCGCACTTGGTTTTAAATCATCTGATGTTTTGTATCCTTTCTCTATACTATATGCATATCTTGGTATCCATACAAAAAATGTTGTTATGTCGTCCATTGATACTTCTGTATCAACTTTTCCTGCTCCATTTGTTGTTGCTGCATATGTTTCTGCCTTAGTACTTTCTACTGTTACTACATTTGCCCATTGCTTATTCGTACTTGTATACTCATACCATTTATGAGCTCCCTCATTATCTTTTTGTGCTACTTTCCATTTACTATCTGTACTATCATAGTATACTGGTATCATTCCTGCTGTTAACTCTGGTGCGTTTGCTACATTCTTTGGATTATCATCTGGTTCTGCTGTTCC
>CANRPR010000054.1 GCA_947632535.1 uncultured Clostridia bacterium
AGGAATAAATGCAGGATATGCAGGAACAGTAGGACAAGGATTAAGAATTGAAGCTATTGAAATGAGATTAGTTAAAACTATCTCTATAGAAGATGTAAAAGCAGAGGCAATTGAAAAATTAACTCCATACAAAAACTTTATGTCTGATAAAGACAATGCAGACTATAAAGGTGGCTTACCAGCAATAGAAAAAGCTATCACTGATATAAATAATTCAACAACGGAATCTAATATTCAAGAAATACTTGATAAAGCAATAAAATCTATTAGTCCAGCAACAATAGCAGCAATGGAAGATTTAGAAGAAGCAAAAACAAATGCATTATCTGATTTACAAAAATATGTAGATGCTCTATCAAAAGTAGAAGGCTTAACTGATTCTGATAAAACTCGTGTACAAAGTTTAGTAGAAGAAGCATCAGAAAAAGTTAAAGCTGCAAATTCAACAACAGCAGTTACTACTGCAGTATCTAACTTTGAGAAAATAATTGAATCAGGTTTTAAAAATGTTGCACTAGCAAAAGCAGTAAATGAAGCTATAGTAGAATTAACAGAATATAAAGAACCATCTAAAGTTGGAATGAATAAATATATTGAAGACGAAATAAAAAATATTGAAGAAATGGCTAAGAATTCGACGACAACTATGCAGTCAATTAAAGATAAGGTAGAAGCAGTAAAAAACGTTGCAAATCCTTTAAAACTTGCTCAAGAAAAAGCATATTCAACTATTGAAGAATATAGGAATTATATAGCAGCAGATACAAAATTAAGTGAAACACAAAAAGGAATCGTGAAAGGTGAACTTGACACAGTTTTACAAGCTGTAAATGATGCTAAAGTGGACACTTCAGTTGAAACTGCACTAAGAGGATTAGATACTTTTATGAATAATTATATTGATGTAAAAAACGGTGTAGCATTAGAAAGTGCTAAGAAGGAATTAGCAG
Source organism: uncultured Clostridia bacterium (assembly GCA_947632535.1). Taxonomy (GTDB): domain Bacteria; phylum Bacillota; class Clostridia; order TANB77; family CAG-508; genus CANRPR01. The sequence continues at coordinate 951 of CANRPR010000054.1, forward strand.
CAAAATATCAGGAATATTTAACGAAGTTAGCACCATATTTAGCAAGTTCAAATGAAAATGTAAGAGCGATAGCAGAAAATGCAAAGGCATCTATGAAAAAAATTGCTGAACCTGAAAACGAATATACAACAGCAGACGAAATTAAAAATACAGCAACAGGAGCCTTAAAGAAATTAAATGCGTTATATGAAAACACAGACGGCACAACACCTACTGAACCTAATGAAAATGAATTTTATAAACTAGCTGATATAAAGGATAAAGATAATGAATCTACATTTAGAGGTTATAAATCTATATTAGAATATAATGATAATCTTGCCAAAGAGCTAGACAAAGAGGATAGAGAAGCTCGCGAAAATGCTTTCAAAATAGCAGAAGAAACATTAGCACTATATGAAAGAGTTCTAAAAGATAATTCTGCAATAACAGAGTTACAATTATCAGAAAATGATATTGCAAACATCCAAAAATGGATAGACTCAACAAGAACAGCTATACAATCTGCTAATGGTGCAAGCGACATAAATAGTGCAATGAATTTATTAAATGGATCTTCTGATAGTTTCTTAGCAACATATTACAAAGAATTTAAAGCATATGCAGACAATTATGACTTTATTAATGCAAAAGCAGAAGTTATGAAAAAATTAGAAGAATATAAAGTAACATATGCTAAAGTTGAAAGTTTAACTGGAGAAAATGGAATTATCACAAATGCAATAAAAACTGTAGATGCTTCTACATCTTCTAACAATACTGCTACAACTTTAAGAGACAAATTGGCAGAAGTAGAAAATCAAATTGATATTGTAAACAGAAAATCAGAATTAGATGTTGCAAAACAAGAAGCACTTGCAAAATTCAATCAGGCTTATTTAGCAACTGAAAATAGAGATTTAAAAGGTAAATTATTAAACATAATTGATGAGATTACAGCACTTGATTATGATGGAATAAATAAGAAAGATACACCATCTACCGTAAAAGAAAAAGTAGAACAAGCAGATAAAGATATTCAAGAACTTCTTGATCAAATAGAAGAAGATCGAATTACCTCATTAAATGCAGCTAAAGCCAATGCAACCACACTTATTGACAAATATATTGATATAGCTGAGGCAGTTCAAAATAGTGCAGTAACTGAGCAATTATACAGATTAAGAACAGCCGTTAATTCAGCTGAAGAAATTGACGATTTAAAGGCAATAATTGATATTGAGACATCTACTGGAGATTTTTATGTATATATTAAAAATAATGAAGCTTGCAAAATTGTAGCATATAAATATGAAACTATATATGAAACTATATTAGCAGGTAAAAAAGCTGATATGGAAGACTCAGAAAAAGCAGCGATTATAGAACAAGCTATAGCAGATATTAAAGAAATCAATCTTAATACTCTTTGGGAAACATTTGATAAAATTAGTAAAATAAAGACTAAATTGGAAAAAGATTTACAAGCTATAGATGAGATATCACAAGCTAAAAAAAGTGCAATTGATTCAATAAATGAAGAAATAGAAAAATATGAAGAAGTAGATGAAAGTTTTGCTAAACAATTATCAGCTGCAGTACAGCAATATATAAACAATATAAAGGCAGTTACAAGCAAAGACATTTCATATACAGAAGTTATTAATACTAATAAGCAAAATGCATTAAATATAATTAGTGGAATGGTTGAAGCAAAAATTGTTAATACAGTAGTTCCTGCTACTGCTATCAACAACACTGAACTAGAAGAAGTTAAAGATCAACTTTTAAATAAAAATGTCAGTGATTTCTTCGATGGAACATTAGAATGTGAATCAGTTACAGATGCAGATAAAGAGAATACATACAAAATTAAAGGTACTTTAAAGAAAATATCTAATTTTACAGACTTTGGTTCAGGTGATGATGCAAATGGTAATTATTTACCATTAGTTATAAAAAATGAGTATGCAAGTAAAATTACATGTGAATTGGTTAATGCAAAAAATAAAAGTGGTGAATTTGAATTAGAAGAAGGTGACGATGTTCTTATTGTTAGGATATCAAAAGCAGACGATGGCGACAAGTCTAATCAAAGTATCGTAGTTAAATATTATTTAAATGAAACCACAGTTGCAAAGACAATAACTTATGATTTAAGCGAATTAGTACTTAGCGATAATTAATAAATCTAAGGCTAGATTACACTATGATCTGTATTAAATTTCGTAAATAAATGTCAAAAGAATAGGTTAAAAAAGTACAATCCAAAAATGAGTGAAAAATTTTCACTCATTTTTGGTTAAATATATTGTTAAATTGTATCACTAAGTAATGTCTCATTAATCGCCAATGGTAACATCATTTTGTAATTCAACAGTAACATTTGTGAAATTTCCATTTAAGCCAGCAAATAATCCACTAGCATCTTTAACCTCTATAACAAAATTATGATTGTCTCCTGTATTATTTACTATTTGATCTTTTTGGATGCTACTTAAACTAACATTAGCCTTAATTCTAATACTACTACTGCTACCTTCATTAATAGTAATCTTTTTACCTTCTGCTATTGTAAGGCTATCACTAATAACTAAATCGATACCTTCAGGAATAACGAAATCTTCTTTAACATCTACTTTATCAACTGTTATTTTGTTTCCTTCTACTGTAGCTGTTCCGCCTTCTGCTAATGGTAATGTCTTTGCAATCTCTTTTGCATATGCTTCCATTAATGTTCCTTGTATTTTTTCGATTACTTTTAATGCACTGTTTTTGTATCCCTCTATAACATTTGCATAATTTTCTGTATTTCTTGTAATCTTATCACTATTTATATTGTCTATATAGCTTTGTACTGCTTGCCTTAATTTATCTTGAATTCCTTTTACTGCTTTTGCTATCTCATCTTCAATTGCTTTTGTTGCTTCAGCTTTTTTAGTTGTTACATCTTCATTTGATTCTCTTATACTTAAAACATCCATAGCGAATTTTGTTGTAATTTTACTTATTTTTAAAACCATTTCATTAATATCTTTTTCGTCTATTGCTTTTACATCTGCTACTGCTTTCTTATATAAGTTTAATATTTCTGCATCTTTCTCGCCTTTATATTGTTCTTCTAATGTTGTAATTACTCTATATTGTTCTCTCATTGATGTACATGTTGTTGATAAGTATTGTCCGAAGCTTTCATATGAAGCTCTTACTGCTTCTTCATTTTGTTGTTCTACTATTTCTTGTTTATAGTTCTGTAAAGCTGTTTTCTCTGCTGTCTTTCCTAATGTTTCTGCTATATCTATATATTTGTCTATTACTTTTCCGCATTGATTCTTTAATTCATTAAGTTCTGTTAGTCTCTTTTCTTCTATTTGATCAAGTAATTTTTGTATATCTGCACTAGCTTCATCTTCAATTGCTTTTACATCTGCTGGTGTGTTTTTCTTATCTTCTCCGTTATAATCTAAATCTGTTAATTCTTGAATAAGTTCTCCTAGTTTTTTAATTACATCGTCATAGCCCTCTTCTTCTTGGTCAGCTATTGATAATAATGCATCTGTATATTTACTAATTGCAGGTTTCTTTGCTTCTTCTAATTCATTCTTCTTGTCTGCTATATTCATTT
>CANRPR010000055.1 GCA_947632535.1 uncultured Clostridia bacterium
TACTAATGCTATTAATGTTATACCTTCTTCTTTTCTTCCTTTCATACATACATCTCCTACCTTTTCTTATGATTTTTTAACACCTTTCTTCTTGTGTTCTTTTATCATTTTACAGTAAAGATAACCTGTTGTCAAGTGGTTGCATAATATTTCCTTCGGAACTTTCCGACTATGTATAAATACTACTCCCATATAGATTTTCCGCATAGGAGTATTCGGGATATTATGTAATGTATACATCATTTTTTATATTCGCTTCTGTTCCAAGAAAATAACTATAATATCAAAAATACACATTTTTTAATGTATAAAATTGTAAAAATAAAATTGCACAAGCTATTAAAACTCATGCAATTTCGATATATATTGTAACATATAAGTAATCAAAGTATCAGAATACAAGTACCGGACGAAATCCATACGCATCATTAATTTCTCCTCCGTTCCCACTTGAAGTCACAATAACCGCTGTAGACGACACCATGCAGTACCCACCACGCCTCAAGAAAGGTATATCAGCACTTCCGACATACACAAAACCACTATTCCATGCTCTTCCCGAAGTTTGAACTGTATCTTCTATATTTACTTTCCAACATTTTGTTTCTTCTACAAATCCTCTATAGCTCCAACTTCCTGCTACTTCATTTATTCCTATTCCTTTTACTTCTTCTAATTTGTTCCATGTTTCTTCTGTTAAGTCATGTCTTTTTTGCTCATACTTATCTTCTTTTTTGCTTGCATTCCATAATTCGTCTTGCGTTAATGGACCTGATTCTCCAGTTACTGTTATGCTGTTATTCTTCTCTTCTTCGCTTACTTCGTATGCTTCCCAGTATTTCTCATAAGTTGGACTTATTGTTGCTGTTTCTCCTTCTAATGTAAAATAGTCTGTTGTAACTCCATCATGAGTATTGCTCTTTCCATATGTATTCAAGTTCTTATGTCCATTGTCATAGTATGCTGCTACTCTCTCCCATGCTCCTCCACTCATATCATATATTCCATAGACATTCCCTGTCGTACTCGCCAACTGCCCATTTGCAGTGTTATATCCATGGCTTTCTACTGTCCATTTTTCATCCGTATCTTCACCATATCTTCCATCTTCGCCTGTTGCAATTGGTCCTGCTCCTGTATGAAAATCATAACATCTATTATCTTTGCTACTTGCATTCCCATTCATTTGTGGTACAATTCCAAAAACACTATAGCATAAATACGCTACTGCTCCCCATTCACTATTCTTTATTAAATGTGTATCTACACTACTCCAACCATAATGTGTTGTATTCTTAACCATATCCATACTTTGATATTGGCTTTCTCCTATAGTTATACGTCTCCAACTTATTACATTAGGCAATATTCTTACATATGTTGTTCCTTCTACTGGACTCGTTACAGTTTGTCCTTCTTCTCTGTTTCCCACTGCTTTTCCTGTATTTCCTCCTGTTAGCCCACTTGCTTCAAACTTTGCTACCCATATTCCTGTTAGATTTTCTTCTCCAAACTTAAATGCTGGGTGTACTATCTTTGGTGTTACATCTCCGTGGGTTTAACTCACTTTCATCGTAATCTTCTGGATATGTTTGGTCATCTGTTCCTATATTTGTATCTTCCTTTAAAAAGGTTATGCTTATTTTCTTCTTTCTTGAATTTGTTTGACTTGGTGTCTCTGTGTTTGATGTTTTATATCCATCTACTATGCTATATGCATATCTTGGTATCCATACAAAAAATGTTGTTATATCATTCATTGGTATTGTTGTTCCTGTAACTGCTGTTCTATAATTATGTGTGCTGTTTGCTTCGTCTGATACTGTTACTATATTTGCCCACTTCTTCTTTGAATAATCATACCATTGGTTATTTGTATTTTCTTTATCTGCTACTTTCCATTCTCCATTTTCATAATATACTGGTATCATTCCTGCTGTTAACTTTGGTGCATTTGGCTTATTCTCTGGATTTAAATCTTCATTTATTGTTCCTTCATTTACTAAACTTTCAAATTGTGTATCTAGATTATCTAATATGTCTATTTCATTTTGCTCTGATTCTGCATACTTATCCTTTCCTTCTTTTGCTCTTGCTAATATTCCATTCTCTCCAAAGGTTAAGCTTATTGTTACCCCTGCTAATATTAGTAACACTATTATTGTTATTACTAATGCTATTAATGTTATACCCTCTTCTTTTCTTCCTTTCATACATACCTCTCCTTACTTTTTCTTATGATTTTTAACACTTTTCTTCTTGTGTTCTTTTATCATTTTACAGTAAAGCTTTCTAGTTGTCAAGTGGTTGCATAATATTTCTTTTTTAGAGTTCTAATTATATGGAAACACTACTCTCATACATTTTTTGTAAGCATAGTATCTTGTAATATTATGTAATCTATGTAGTATGTTCCTGATATATATAATTGGATAAAATCTATAGAATAAATTGCTTTTGAATAAAAATAAAAATTGCACAAGTCTTTTTTAACTCATGCAATTTTGATATATGTTATTTGTTAGTTAGGTTCCAGAATTAATTATTTACACTAAAATGCAAGAACTGGGCGGAATGAACACGCTGGGTCGTTCGTCCCGCTAATAGGAGTAGTATCAAATACACCAGCAGTTTTTCCATTATCATTTCCACCGTCCTCTTGATACAAAGCACATCCATGAGCAACCTATCAAGATTCTATCTTCATTCCATGCTAATCCGTAATTTACATCCTCACTATCTGGATCAGTTTTAAAACCCATTTGTTTTTTATCCGTTCCCACTACAGTTCTATAACTCCAACTTCCTGCAACCTCATTCATTCCAATTCCTTTTTTCTTTTCTAATTTATTCCATGTTTCTATTGATAATTCATATCTTTTTTGTTCGTCTTCTTCCGTACTAGCAGCAACACTATATAAATCATTTTGCGTTTTTTCTGTGCCATTTACTAATATTTTTTTATTTTGTTTTTCATCATCACTTACTTCATATATGTCCCAGTATTTTTCATATTCTGTTTTTAATTTATAATATGTTTCTGCTACATTTTCAAAATATTTCTCACTTTTACTATTTCCGTTTTGGTCAAAGTCTTGATTGCCATTATCTAAAAATGCAGCTACCTTTTCCCAGCCACCACCACAGGTATCATATATTCCATATACATTTCCTGTGGTACTTGCTAATTTCCCTAATGCTGTATTGTATCCATATCCTTCTGCTGTCCATTTTTCATTTCCATACATTGTAGTATCGTTAGAAGCTTTTGGTCCTGCTCCTGTATGATAATCATAAAATCCGTTCTCTCATTCCATTTGAATTTATTTGCGGTACATTTCCAAATGCACTATAACAAAGATATGCCATGGCTCCCCATTCATTATTTTTTATTAGATGGCTGTCTACTGTAAAATTCCAACCATATTTATTCAGTGTATCATTTTTCATATTCATGCATTGATATTGACTTTCTCCCATAATTATGGTTCTCCAGCTTACTACGTTGGGTAATATTCTCACATATGTGCTATTGTCTGAATTAATTAACGTTGTTCCTCCTTCTCTATTTCCTACTGCTTTATTTTCACTATTTAATCCACTTGCTTCAAACTTTGCTACCCATATCCCTGTTAGGTCTTCTTCTCCAAACTTAAATGCTGGGTGTACTATCTTTGGTGTTACTCCATTTTTTACTTCTTCTTCAGTATAATCTGTTTCGTATACTACTCCATCTGTTCCTGTGTTTGTATTTTCCTTTAAAAATGTTATACTTATTTTCTTCTTTCCTGCATTGGTTTGACTTGGTGTTTCTGTATTTGATGTTTTATATCCATCTACTATACTATATGCATATCTTGGTATCCATACAAAAAATGTTGTTATATCTTCCATTGGTATTGCTGTTCCTGTAACTGCTGTTCTATAATTATGTGTGCTGTTTGCTTCGTCTGATACTGTTACTATATTTGCCCATTGTTTTCTTGAATAATCATACCATTGATTATTTGTGTTTTCTTTATCTGCTACTTTCCATTCTCCATTTTCATAATATACTGGTATCATTCCTTCTGCTAACTTTGGTTCGTTTGGCTTGTTTTCTGGATTTAAATCCTCATTTATTGTTCCTTCATTTACCAAACTTTCAAATTGTGTATCCAAATTATCTAATATGTCTATTTCATTTTGTTCTGCTTCTGCATACTTATCCTTTCCTTCTTTTGCTCTTGCTAATAT
>CANRPR010000056.1 GCA_947632535.1 uncultured Clostridia bacterium
CATCTCCTACCTTTTCTTATGATTTTTTAACACTTTTCTTCTTGTGTTCTTTTATCATTTTACAGTAAAGATAATCTGTTGTCAAGTGGTTGCATAATATTTCCTTCGGAACTTTCCGACTATATAGAAACACTACTCCCATATATGTTTTACAAGTATAGTATGTCAGAATATTATGTAATGTATACATCATTTTTTATATTTGTATTATGGATATAAAATGTTAGAAATAAATTACTTTTGAATAAAAATTAAAATTGCACAAGTTTCTTTAAACTCATGCAATTTAATGTATGTTATTTGTTAATTAGGTTGCAAAATTTATTTTTTACGCATTAGAATGAAAGCACTGGACGAAACCCATGATCAGTCTTACGACCGTCTTCTCCATGAAAACGCATTATACCAACAATTGCACCACTAGGCGCGCTTCCTCCACGATACACGAACACTTTGTCAGCAGATCCTATAGATACATAATCACTGTTCCATGATCGCCCATATGTTTCTGATGTGTCTGTTGTGCTTACTTTCCACTTTATCGAATCTTCTACTAATCCTCTATAACTCCAACTTCCTGCTACTTCATTTGCACCTATCCCTTTAATTTTTTCTAAATTATTCCACGTTTCTTTTGTTAATTCATATCTCTTTTGCTCGTATTTATCTTCTTTTTTGTTTACATCCCATAATTCTTCTTGTGTTAATGTTTCTCCTTCTATTATTTCTATGCTATTACTCTTTTCTTTACTACCTACTTCATATGCTTCCCAATATTTCTCATATTCTGATTTTAACTTATTTGTATTTATATCAAAATATTCTGCATTTTCACTATTTCCATTTGCACTTAACTTTGCATTCCCGTTGTCATAATATGCTGCTACTCTCTCCCATGCTCCTCCAGACATATCATATATTCCATATACATTTCCTGTTGTACTTGCTAGCTGTCCTAAAGCTGTGTTATATCCATGTATATCTACATTATATGTATTATTGCCATATACTTCTTCGCTGTCTGTGCCAACTGGTCCTGCTCCTGTATGAAAATCATACCATCTTGTTTCATATTGTCCATTACCATTTATCTGTGGTACACTTCCAAAAGCACTATAGCATAAATATGCTACTGCTCCCCATTCACTATTTCTTATTAAATGACTATCTACTTCCTCTGTCCAACCATATTTATTTAATGTATCGTCTTTCATGCTCATACTTTGGTATTGCCCCTCACCAATCGATGTATTTCTCCAGCTTATTACATTTGGTAATATTCTTACATATGTACTCTCGTCTGGTTCTTTTGTATTATTTTTATTTCCATCTTCTGCATTTCCAACTGCTGTTCCATCTTCTGTTAATCCACTTGCTTCAAACTTAGCTACCCATATTCCTGTTAAAGCTGTTTCTCCAAATTTAAATGCTGGATGTACTATCTTTGGTGTTACATCTCCGTGGGTTTAATTTACTTGCATCATAATCTTCTTGATATTCTTGGTCGTCTGTTCCCACATTTGTATCACCTTTTAAAAATGTTATACTTATTTTCTTCTTTCCTGCATTGGTTTGACTTGGTGTTTCTGTATTTGATGTTTTATATCCATCTACTATGCTATATGCATATCTTGGTATCCATACAAAAAATGTTGTTATTTCGTCCATTGGTATTGTTGTTCCTTCTACTGCTGTTCTATAATTATGTGCTGAATCTGTTGTATCTGATACTGTTACTATATTTGCCCATTGCTTCTTTGAATAATCATACCACATATTTCCTTCATTGTCCTCTGGTGCTTTTTTCCATACTTTTTCTGTATTGTCATAATATACTGGTATCATTCCTTCTGCTAACTTTGGTGCATTTGGCTTATTCTCTGGATTTAAATCTTCATTTATTGTTCCTTCATTTACTAAACTCTCAAATTGTGTATCTAAATTATCTAGTATGTCTATTTCATTTTGCTCTGCCTGTGCATACTTACTTGATGCTTCCTTTGTTCTTGCTAGTATTCCATTTTCTCCAAATGTTAAACTTATTGTTACCCCTGCTAGTATTAGTAACACTATTATTGTTATTACTAATGCTATTAATGTTATACCCTCTTCTTTTCTTCCTTTCATACATACATCTCCTACCTTTTCTTATGATTTTTAACACTTTTCTTCTTGTGTTCTTTTATCATTTTACAGTAAAGATAATCTATTGTCAAGTGGTTGCATAATATTTCCTCTTGGAAGTTAATATTGCGTAAAAAGACTACTCCTATGTGGATTTTTCACATAGGAGTAGTCTGGATATTATGTAATGTATGTTATTTGTTAATTGTGTTACTGATATATTTAAAAGTTCGCTTATAGTTTTATTATTACAAAAACATATCTGGAATTTCTAATCATCCAGACGTCTGGATAATTTAATATAAATCTTATTTTTTTGTTTTTTCTTCATTTTCATTTATAACTTTTTCAACTTGCGCAATTAATTCTTCTTTGTCTGGCATATAATATGTATAATTTGATGCAAATAAATTGTTATTAATTCCTCCTAAACTATATTCAGATCAAAATGCAAGTACCGGTCTAAAGCTTGTAGTAGCAGCATCCTTAGCCTCTGTAATAAAACTGTCTAATACTCCTGTTCTTTCTCCTCCAACTTCTAATGAATCTGTATTATGTCCCCCTCTTATTATAAAGTTCAAATTCACACTTCCAACAGATACACCATCTGTACTCCATGCTTCACCCCAACTTGCACTTGTATCTGACATTTTTACCTTTAATCCTATAGATGTTTGCTTTATTAATCCTCTATATGCATAATTGTCTGTTACTTCATTCATTCCTATTCCTTTTTTCTTTGCTAAATTATTCCATGTTTCTTTTGCTAACTCATATCTTTTTTGCTCATGTGCTTCTGTATTGGCATCTTTATTCCATAATTGTTCTCGTGTTAATGTATCTTCATTTACTGTTATGCTATTATTTTTTTCCTCGCTACTTACTTCGTATGAATCCCAATATTTTGTATATGCTAAATTTAAACTATTAGTATTTGTATCAAAATATTGTACTACCGTTCCATTATGCTCTTTGCTGTTTCCATTTTGGCTTAAATTTGCATTTCCATTATTATAAAATGCAGATACTCTTTCCCATGCTCCTCCAGACATATCATATATTCCATATATATTTCCTGTTGTACTTGCTAATTTTCCTAAGTTACTTGCATATCCATTCGTTTCTTCAGAAAAGCTTTCATAAAGTTCTACCGAATCAGCTGCTGATGGACCTGATCCTGTATAGCAATCGTGCATATTTGATTGATTTACTCCATTACCATTCATTTGTGGAACTATACCATATTGACTATAGCATAAATATGCTACTGCTCCCCATTCGTTATTTTTTATTAAGTGGCTATCTACAATACTGCTCCAGCCATATGCTGATCTGTTGTTTGCCATGCTCATGCTTTGATATTGGCACTCACCTATTGCTATGTCTCTCCAACTTATTACACTTGGTAATATTTTTACATATGTTGTATCATCTGGGACTGTAGGTGCTGCTGTTCCCCCTTCTCTATTTCCTACTGCTTTATTATCTTTTGTTGTTCCACTTGCCTCAAACTTCGCTACCCATATTCCTGTTAATTCTTCATCTCCAAATGTAAATGCTGGATGTACTATCTTTGGTGTTGCTTGTTCTTTTGCTATCTTTGTTTCGTCATAATCTCTTGGATATACTTTCCCATCTATTCCTACATTTGTATTTCCTTTTATAAATGTTATATCTATCCTCTTTTCTGCTTTCGCATTTGTTTGTGATGGCGTTTCTTCATCCGATGTTTTATAATATCCTGCATTTATACTATATGCGTATCTTGGTATCCATACAAAAAATGTTGTTATCTTATTCATTGGTATTTCTGTATCTACTTCTGCTGTTCTTAATTCTGCATTTTCGTCTGATACTGTTACTATATTCGCCCATTGCTTTTTATCACTTGTATAGCTATACCATTTGTTTTCTGCATTATCTTTTGGTGCTACTTTCCATTTACTATCTGCATTATCATAATATACTGGTATCATTCCTGCTGTTAGTTTTGGTTCATTTACTTTTGCTTCTTCGTTATATCCTTCTTCTGATACTAATACTGTACTCATATAATTGTCTAAATTATCTAGTAT
>CANRPR010000057.1 GCA_947632535.1 uncultured Clostridia bacterium
TCACATGCATTTTTATCTATTTCTACTAATCCAATTTCTTCAAATCCTGCCTTTTCTAATCCTAAAGCTAGACCTCCGGCACCTGCAAATAATTCTATACACTTTCTTTTCATCTATAATACTCCTCATAAATTGTACTTACATAATATCATAATTTTAAATTTTTTTCTATAAATTGACAAATTTTATTAAAACTATTATTTTATTTATATCAAACATTTGTTTATATGTCAATACTAATTTAAATTTTTTATAAAAAATATTAAATAATCAGTCTATCTTGTTATATTTATAAAATTATATTGTCCCATTTAGGACATACCCTCTGTCCTAAATATCGAATAGGTAAATAAAATAAAAAACAAGATGTTGTAAAACACCTTGTTTCTGTAAATATTTTTATTTTAATTATAAAATTTAATATATGGAAGTTAATAAATTCTACAGGTGTAGATTTAAATTTGCAATTTCCTGCTCGGTTGGGAAAATGCTAAAAAAATCAAATTTTCACAAGGTTTTACTTCTCCTGCTCCTCGTGACTATGTTGGTAATTTTCCTTTATCTACTCCTGAGGTTAAAGCAATTTATAATTTTACTTTATCTCATGATTTTAAATTAATTCTTGCTTATCATAGTCAAGGTGAAGTTATTTATTGGAAATTTCAAAATTATTTACCAGAGGGTTCTAAATATATTGGTGAACAATTTTCTAAAGCTAGTGGGTATCTATTAGATCTTACTCCTCCTGAATCTGCTTGGGCTGGATATAAAGATTGGTTTATACAAAATTATAATCGCCCTGGTTATACTATTGAAGTTGGGTTAGGTACAAATCCTCTTCCTATTTCTCAATTTAATAAAATTTATAATGATAATTTAGGTATTTTAGTTCTTGGTACTATATTATAAGATTTTTTAAACAATTTTATAAATACTGACATTTTTCTACATTAATGATATAATATAACTGATTTTATAATATGAGGAGGAGTTTTTATGAAACAATTTGATGTTGCCATTATTATGGGTAGCGATTCTGATTTATCTATTATGAAAGATGCTGCCAAGTTTTTAGAAGATATGGGAATTTCTTATGAAATGAAAATTTTATCTGTTCATAGAACGCCTGAAAATGCTTTTAAATATGCCGAGGATTTAAAGTCTAATGGTGTTAAGGTTATTATTGCAGGTGCTGGTGGTGCTGCTCATTTACCTGGTGTTTTTGCTGCTATGGTTCCTACTGTTCCTGTGATTGGTGTTCCTATTCACACTAAAACTCTTAGTGGTGTAGATTCTCTATATTCCATAGTGCAAATGCCTTCTGGTATTCCTGTTGCTACTGTTGCAATAAACGGTGCCAAAAATGCTGGAATTTTAGCAGCTTCTATTATCGCTGTTGGAGATGAGAATATTAAGTCTAAACTTTCTGAATTTAAAAATTCTTTAAAAGAATCTGTTACTAAAAAGGATGAAAAATTACAAAGTTTAGGTTATATCAGTTATTTAGATCAAATGTAAAATGAAGGGATTGTGAATTGTTATGAAAAAAATTAGTAGTGGTAAAGTTCGTGAGATTTATGAAGTAGATTCTGATAAATTGATGCTTGTAGTTTCTGATAGGATTTCTGCTTTTGATGTTATTTTACCTAATCAAGTTCCAGATAAAGGAAAAGTTTTAAATCGTATTTCTGAATTTTGGTTTAATTATACAAATGATTTTGTAAAAAATCATGTAATCTCTACCAGTATAGAAGATTTTCCAGATGAGTTTAAGAAACCAGAATTTGAAGATAGAAGTATGTTAGTTAAAAAATTGAAAATGCTTCCTATAGAGTGTATTGTAAGAGGATATATTACAGGTTCTGGTTGGAAAAGTTATATTGAGAATGGTACTGTTTGTGGTATTACATTACCTAAGGGTTTGCAAGAATCTCAAAAATTGCCTGAACCTATATTTACACCATCTACAAAGGCTACAGAGGGACATGATGAGAATATTAGTTTTGAGCAAACTTGTAGTTTGATTGGTAAAGATTTAGCAACTAAAGTTCGTGATACTGCAATTAATATTTATAAAAGATGTGCTGAATATGCTTTAACAAAGGGTATTATTATTGCTGATACAAAATTTGAATTTGGTTTAGATGAAAATGGTGATTTAGTTTTAGGTGATGAAGTTTTAACTCCAGATTCAAGTAGATTTTGGCCTGCTGATGAATACGAAGTTGGTCGCTCACAAAAGAGTTTTGACAAGCAATATATGAGAGATTGGCTAAAAAGAACTCACTGGGATGCTGAAAATCCTACTCCTATTCCAGATGATGTTATTAATACAACTAGAGCAAAATATGTTGAGGCCTATGAAAGGTTAACTGGAAAATCTTTTTAGTTGTTTTAATTTGTTAGAATTGCTTCCAACAACAATTTTGGAGATTATAACCGTATTTTTCTTTTAAGCATAAATAAATTTCCCACCTACTAATAGGTGGGATTAATATTTATAATTTATTGCCATTTTAAAGCAACTGAACCTGATAGTAATTCTTTAAATTGATCTCCAACAACATCAATAATTCTTGGTAAATCATTTTTATTTTCAACCCTTGTTACATTTACATCATAACCCTCTTTTACACAATATTTGTTTATTTCCGACGAATAGTAAGAACAATCTGTGCAACTAAAATTGTCCGAAGTTAAAGTCTGACTCACAGATCCACATATTCCTCCAGTAGCTCCACGACCATCAACCTCGATATCACCTACATAGCAATTAGTTATCTTACCCCCAGTTGCTCCAAATCCACATATACCACCATAACATCCTAGATAATTATCATCATAGTGTGTAATCACTTTAGTAATAGCAAAATTTTTATCTAACAAGGTAGGTTGCGCAATCATTCCAATAATACCACCAATATTAATATAGCCATTAAATTTATCACACTTAGATGTATTTATTAATGAATTTGAAAAACAATTTGCAACTATTCCATTTCCAAGTGAATCACTCCCACTAATACCACCTGTTTCTATTCTGTTGCCTTTAACATTCAATTCGCAGTCTGCCAAGCAATTTAAAATCTTACCGCTACCACATCGACCTGAAATTCCACCAGCTATTATAAATCCACCCTCAAAAGTACTTTCAGATTCTCCAGAAATATATCCAGAAACATATGATAATTCAATTGTTCCATAATTATATCCAGAAATACCTCCAACAATCACTGAATATCCATTTTCGTTTTCTATTTTTCCTTTAATATTACAATTTTCTATACCTATATTTTTAATTGTTCCATAGTTATTTCCAAATAAACCTATTCTTAAATCTTCAGTATCATTATCTAAAGTATTATCAATTTTTAAATTCCTTATTACTTTTCCATTTCCATCAAATGTTCCTTTAAAACTTTTAGTTTCTCTATCTTCACTATTAGTATTTACTCCTATTGTTTTAAATCCTTCTCCTGTTGTTAATGCTGTCTTTAAACTTCCTTCATATCCATACTTACTATAATCCGTTCTATCTGGATTAGCATATGACTTATTTAATTCAAAATCTAAATTTACTCCTAGCTTTACAGTTTCATTTTCATAAGTTTTTCCATTTCTTACATCATTTGCAAAAAAAACTAAATCTTCTATACTGTTTATAACTTTTACTCCATTTTCTTCTTCAAGACTTCCAGGATTATTGTCTTTTACTTGTTCTATTATTACTCCTGTTTGAATTTGCGTTATTTCATCTTCTACTTCTTCTAATCTTTTTTCTTCTTCGTTTTGAGCTCCTTTGTAATTTTTTGCTGCTTGTTGTGCTCTTGTTATTACTCCCTGATTTCCTATTGTTAGATTGATTGTAATTCCTGCTAATATTAGTAATACTATGATTGTTATAATATTCTGTTATGACTATTTTTTATTAACCAACATTTATTAGTTCTTCTTCATCATTTAATTTTCTCATATTTAAAATATTGAATTTATAATATATAGTTATTTC
>CANRPR010000058.1 GCA_947632535.1 uncultured Clostridia bacterium
GGTTGAAGGGGACGGTTTGCTAAACCGTTAGGGTTGCGTAAGTGGCCGCGAGGGTTCAAATCCCTCAATCTCCGCCATAATAATAAAATATTTTTATAGTATATCATACAAGATATACTATTTTTTAATTTTTTTTTGAAAAATAAAAACAAATTAAATATAATAATAAAAAAATAAAATATAAAAAAATTAAAAAATAAATAAATATAATAATAATTGAATAAATAAAATATAAAAAATAATAAAAATAAAGCAAAAAATATAATAAATTAGAAAAATAATTAAATAAAGAATAAATAATATAAATAAAAAGGGTTTAAAAAGTTAAAAATCACAAAAAGCATGATATAAGAATAGACAATAGTACATATTGATAAGAGCACAAAAACAGGTTGTCAAAAAGAAAAAATAAAAACAAATGGTCGTAAAATTTCACTAAAAATATTCAATACTAGCCTGAGAGACTGTTTCTACTTAAACAAAGGATAAGAAAGAAATAATATGTAGCAAAAGAGTAAAAATGCCAAAATATGAAAATTGAACAAAAACATAAGGAATTAAGGGAAAAAAGGGGATAGTTTTTGAAAAAATTGAGAGAAAGCTGGTATTAAAAGAATAAGGCGAGAAGGAAAATGAACCCACAATAATATTATGTAAAACTAGAAACGAAACGCAATAGCTGAACACCGTGAAAATACCGAGATATATTAGGCGGGTGTTTTTAACCTAAAAGAATATTGGAAAAATGATTAATCAATAATAAGCGAAAATGCTTGAGGAATAGTGAAAAAATCGGGAAAACAAAATCTACATAAAACAATTAACATAAAACAACAAAATCATATAAAATTAGTGCTGAGGTACAAAAGTTATGAGCAAAAAGCACAAAACAAAATTGTCAAAAAGAAAAACAAGACAGCAAACAAAAATTTGCTACCAAATCTTAAGAATATGACAGAAAGATAACAAATCTATTTCGAATAAAAAAATACAAGAAAAAATACAAAAAAATAAATAAAAAATATAAATAAAATTGTTATTTTATTTTCCAACCAGAAATATTACCTCTTTTTATTGCACCATATAAATTAGATTTTACATGAGGTATATCAATTTCCATATTTTTAATTAAATTTTTAATATTTTCTCTATTAGAAAATCCATCCATAGGGCACAATTTAGGCATAAGCATTAAATTATTCTTTTTAATAAATGATTTTATTTCTTTTTCAGGAGTATAAATTAAAGGTCTAATTAAAGTAATTTTACTTCTATCCATATAACTAATGGGAGAAAAAGTACCAATATTACCAGCATAAAATAAATTCATAATAAAAGTTTCTAAAACATCATCTTCATTATGACCTAAAGCTATTTTATTACAGTCTTCTCTAATTGCAACGCTATTTAAAATACCTCGTCTTAAATTAGCACATAAAGAACAAGGATTTTTTTCCTTTCGAATATCAAAAACAATCTCTTTAATATGAGATTTTTCTTCTATATATTTTATATTTAATTCATTACAATAATTTTGAATAAATGATGTATCAAAAAAATCAAAACCAGGATTAATAGTAACAGCAATAATTTCGAAGTTTTTTGGAAAAAATCTTTGTAAACTATGTAACCCCATAAGCATTGTTATAGAATCTTTCCCACCAGACACAGCAACAGCAATTTTATCATTATTATTAATCATATTAAATTCTTCAATAGCTTTTCTCATATGTCCTAAAATTTTCTGAATATTTTGCATAAAAAAATCCCCTCTAATAAATATTTAATTATAATAACTATTATATAGAGATTATTATAAAAATTCAATTAAAATATTGAAATAATTAGAAAAATATTATATACTATATACAAATGTGCTCATAGCTCAACAGGATAGAGCAGTTGCCTCCTAAGCAGCCGATTGCCGTTCGAGTCGGCATGGGCACACCATTTTTATAAAAAGGAAGAATAAATGGAAATTAATAATAAATACATGAAGGCAGCTATAAAAGAAGCACAAAAAGCGTATGAAAAATTGGAAATTCCAGTAGGAGCAGTAATTGTAAAGGATGGAAAAATAATTGCAAGAGCGCATAATATAAAAGAAATAAAAAAGGACACAACTAAGCATGCTGAAATAATAGCAATACAAAAAGCAAGTAAAAAGTTACAAAACTGGAGATTAAATGAATGTGATATGTATGTTACATTAGAGCCATGTGCAATGTGTGCGGGTGCAATTATAAATGCACGAATAAACAAAGTATATATTGGTACTTTAGATGAAAAAACAGGAGCATGTGGTTCTGTTTTAAATTTATTAGAAGACTATAAATTTAACCATCAAGTAAAAGTGGAGTATGGCATAATGCAGAAAGAATGCGAAAATATTTTAAAAAGATTTTTTAAAGAATTAAGAAAAATAAAAAAATAAAATGAGGACAAAAATGGGATTTAATAAAAGAAAATTAAAAATGATAATATTAATATTTTTTTTAACTTTAATATTAGCAGTTATTTTTTCGATAATATTAAAATATAATACCGAAGGTGAAACAAATATGCCATTTGCAATTTCAAAAATAATTGTAATAAGCACGGCAGAGGGTATAGATAAAGAATCTGAATATAAATGGGATTTAGATATAGTACAAGTAAATGATATATATATAGAAATAGATAAAAATAAAAATTATTCTTCGACAGAAATAATAGATAAAATAATAATTGATAATATTAAAATAAAAAATAAATTAAATAATCAGGAAATTAATTTATATAAAACAAGTGAAGAAAGAAAAGATGTATATAATGATAAAGAAAATTATTTAATTAATAATAGTGTAGAATATATTGGTGCAGAAAAAACAGATAATGAAAATTTAACAATAGCAAATCAAGGAGGATTAGTTACTCTAAAATGTGTTAATGAAAATTTAGGAAAATATCAAAGCAATAATGACGAGGAAATAAGACATGACGGCACAATATTAAAGAAAATAGGAATAAATAATATAGAAGAAATAAAAAATAAATTAAATTTTGATATATCAATTTTATTAAAATCAGGAATTAAGTATAAAGGAAATATTGAAATAGAATTGCCAGTTGGAGATATAATAAAAGAAGGAGTTTCATATACTGAAAATACAGAATTAAAAAATGTTATTTTTAAAAGACAATAAAAAATATTATTTAATTAATTTATTGAAGAATTATAGGGGATATATAAAATGTATAAATTATTAACGAATTTTTTTAAGTATTTTATAAATAAAATCTTATTTAGAACAAAATATATAAATTTAGAAATTTTAGATAACTACCCCAAATGTATAATTTGTCCAAATCATTCAAGAATATTTGACCCAGTATTTTTATCTTCAAAAGTCGAAAATATGTATAGTGTTGCAAAATCAGAACTTTTTGAACATAAATTATTTGGCAAACTTTTAACATATAATGGAGCGATACCAATAAAAAGAAATTCAATAGACAAATCAGGAATTCAAAATATAATTAATTTACTGAATGAAAAAGAACAGGCTAGAATGCTAATATTTCCGGAAGGCGGTATTTACAAGGAAAATTATTTAGAAAATAAAAGAAAATGTAAAAATGGAGCTATATATATTGCCGCTAATACAAATGTACCAATTGTACCAGTTCATATTACGGTAAGACCAAAATATTTTTCAAAAGTTACAGTGACCTTTGGTAATGTATTTTTATTAGAGGCAGATGTTTTAAAAGATAAATCTAAATTGCAAGGAGAATCACAAAGGTTGATTAACTATATATATAGTCTTGGAGATAAATAAATGTTAGTTAAATAGAATTAATTTAGAAAATACTTATGTATAGCAAAAAAATCGTGAAGTGAAAATTTAAATTCCAGTTTTAAAAGATGATAAAAGATTGTAAAAGAAAGTTCTAGAATAAT
>CANRPR010000059.1 GCA_947632535.1 uncultured Clostridia bacterium
CTTGCAAGATTTAACATCTGGAACCTATAGTATATACGCAAAAATATATGATGTTGCAGGTAATGAAATACAAACAAACAAATCAATAGAAATACAAACAACACAAATACCACAGGGAAGCTCATCAATATTAATGACTAAAAGCCCAGAAACATGGACTAACGGACAAGTAACAGTTTCTATGAGCCTAACAAATGGTGTTTCAGGCTATAAAATAGAATACAGCACTAATAATGGTTCTAATTGGACAGAAGGAACAAGTGTAAAAGTAGATTCAAATAAAACTGTTTACGCAAGATTATCAGATGGAATAAATAAAGGTGGCCAAACAAGCATAATTGTAGATAAAATTGATACAGTATATCCAACAGCAGGAACAATTACAGCAGAAACAAAAACTACAAATAGTATAACAGCAAAAATGATAGTGCAAGATGTAAACAGTGGACTTGGAAAAATAGAATGGTCATATAGAAAGAAAGATACAACAGATAGTTATACAAAAGTAGAAAAAACATACACAAAATTAAATGGTTCCGAAACAGGTGATACGAAGCAAGTAACAGCAGAATTGTTAATGCAAGACTTAAAAACAGGAGATTATGAAATCTATGCAGATATATATGATGTAGCAGGTAATAAGATAACATCTGAAACTGCAACTATATCAACACTTTCAATGCCTTCAGGAGATGCATCTATTACAATGACTCCAAGCCCAACTGAATGGACAAATAGAGAAGTAACAGTAACCTTACAAAGTTCTGTAACAGGCTATGAAATAGAATATAGCACTAATGGAGATGTATGGACTAAAGGAGAAAGTGTAGATGTTAGTCAAAATGGACCTGTACACGCAAGGTTAGTAGACAGTTCTAATAATAAAGGTTCTACTAAAACAATAAACATAGGAAATATTGATAAAATAGCCCCAGAAGCAGGTGTAATAACAGAAAAAAGTAAAACAAGTAATAGCTTAACCGTTAAAGTAGATATAAAAGATACTTTAAGTGGACTAAAAAGAATAGAATGGGCATACAAAAAAAGCGGAAATGAATTGTGGACACTACTTCAATCACAGACATTTGCAATAGATGAAAGCAACAATGGAACAGGAGTAACTAGCCCATCTACTGCTGAAGTAAGTATATCAGATTTAAAATATGGAACATATCAAGTAAAGGCAACAGTTTATGACGTTGCAGGTAATTATAAGGATATATCTGAACAATCATTTACACTAGACAAAATTCCAGATTTAGTTGAAGGAACGAATATTTCCTTCGATTGTAAACCTACAGAATGGACAAGAGATAATGTAATAGTAACTATAAATGCTACTACAAATGGATACCAATTACAGTATTGTTCAGATGGAACTCACTGGTACAACTATACACGTCCAATTACAATGCAAGACAATGGAACAGTACATGCAAAACTAACAGATGGAATAAATGAAGGAAGTTCAGCAAGTACAAAAATATCTAATATAGATAAAGAACCACCAGTAATAGGAGATGCAACAGCAAGTAATACTGTGGGAAATACAGGTACAATAACAGTAACAGGAATGCACGACAATGGTAAGAGTGGAGTTTCAGCAATTAGTATAACGAAAAATGATCCTAAAACATCTAATTCTTATGTTTGGGAGAACTGCACTTCTGGATCTTTTACTAAAACACTTACAGGTTCTTCAGCTAATGGTACATACTATATTTACCTTAAAGATGCTGTTGAAAACATTACTACTACACCTAAGACTGTCACTGTATCTAACATCGTTGATCATGTTTCAAATATTAATATTACTACTAAAGATATTACTATTAAAGTTGGTGAATCTAAACAAATTGAATTTACTTGTAGTGGAAGTTACAAAAATGTAAGTTATAAGATAGATGAATCTTCTATAGCTACTGTTAATAATTCTGGTTTAGTTACAGGTTCTTCTCCTGGAGAAGCTAAAGTTACTTTAACTTTCACAAACTATGATAACTCTTCTACTTCTGTTGAAGTAAATGTTACAGTTATTGCTAATAACTATGCACCAGTAATTCAAAACATATTATATATAGATGAAGGAAGTACAGATTCTATAAAATTACAGGTAACTGCAACAGATATAGATAACGATAGACTAACCTATGTATTACATGCAGGAACTAAAGAAAGTGAATTAAACATAGTATCAAGTACTGTGGAACAAGAACAAGGAGTTTATGTAACACTAGAAGTAAAAGGATTAAAACAATATACTGACTACTATTGTAAAGTTACGGTAACTGATTCTAAAGGTGCTAATACTTCTGATACTAAAGAGTATAAAACATATTGCCCTGGTTACATTTGGTGTGACAAACAAAATATGGAATGTCCAACATGTAAAGGTGCTAAACAAATTTCATGTCTTGCTGTTAAGGGGGAAAGAAGAGAACCTCATGAATTTTCTTCAGGTAATTATTACGAAACAGGATATAAAGTGTATTGTGCAAATTGTAATGCATACTTAGGAATTGATGGAAGTTGGAGCGCGCCAGGTACTGGAGGGCCTTTAAAT
Organism: uncultured Clostridia bacterium; assembly: GCA_947632535.1. Classification (GTDB taxonomy): domain Bacteria; phylum Bacillota; class Clostridia; order TANB77; family CAG-508; genus CANRPR01. Next base: position 2,564 of record CANRPR010000059.1, read on the forward strand.
GGAGAATATCAATCACTTAAAGCAGCGCATGAACAAAATGTAAAGGTAGATTGCCCAACTTGTAATGGAACGGGAGTTCAATGTGAGCATGGTTCGGGTGTGCCTCATAAAGTTATGTGTACAGGACCATTTACAGAAACAATTCAATGTTCACTATGCCATGGAGACAAAAAAGTGGATGGAAACTGGTGTTATCAGGGAGGAAATTGGTATTATGAAGAAATATACCGGAAATGAAGTTGGAAAAAAGGGAGACTGTGTTAGCGTTTCAGAAGGTGGTTGTGGACGGAACAAACTGTATGGTAGGAGGCGTTACTAAATGTAAAACATGTGGAAAAGTACTTGGAGGAGGCTTTTCATGCGAGATTTGCGATTATTCATATACTGTTCCAATGGAGCATCCTACAGGACAAATTATATGCCCACAATGTAATGGAACAGGAGTAGAAACAAAAAAAATAACATGTAGACATGGACAATCATCTGCGCACCCATATTGTGAACATGATAGATTAGAACCACACAAGGATTAAAAAATATATTTAGGAGGAAGCGAAGAAGAAAATGAGTATCATTAAAAAATTAATAATAGCAATTTTAATAACAATGATGCTAATAAACAATATGTCAATGCTTGTAGTGTATGGTAAAGACACCTATGATAACTCTATCAGTGGGCAAAATACCGAAGAAACTCTACCACTATCAAGCACTAAATATATTATTTCAGAAGAAGATAATTTAATAAGCAGGGTTTTACCAGAAACCAAAGTAGGCATATTAAAAGGCAAATTTAATATGCCTAAGACCCTTGTCAAAATATATGAAAGTAAAGATAGTTTAGTAGAAGTAGAAGATGAAAGTTATGTAGCAACAGGAATGGCACTAAAAGTAGAAGGAATTAATAAAATATATGATATATCAGTAATAGGAGATTTAAACAAAGATGGACAAATGGGACAAATAGAGTTAAATCTTCTTATTAAGCATGTAGTTGGAATGGAATTAGAAAATAATCTTCAAGGAATATTAAGAAAAAGTATAGACATAAATGGGGATGGGCAAATAAATCAAATAGATATAACAGTACTAATAAGGTGGATAGTATACCATGAATTAGAAATAAAAGAAGTAAGAATGCCAGAAGCACCAAGGATAAATGTAGTACAAGGAACTCTTGAAGAAAATGGTTGGTATAGTAATAAAGTAATAGTAGAAATAGTAGCCCCAGAAGATAAAACAATAGAATTAGATAAGATAACATATATAATGATGAAAAAAGAAAATACTGAAGAAGGAAGTAA
>CANRPR010000060.1 GCA_947632535.1 uncultured Clostridia bacterium
ACTCCCATATATGTTTTACAAGTATAGTATGTCAGAATATTATGTAATGTATACATCATTTTTTATATTTGTTTTTGCGTATATAAAATCAGATAACATATCTGTAAACAAATAGCTCTCAAAAAAACAAAACTGTATAAATTTTTCAATTTTACTTGAAATTTTATACAGTTTTTAACTTATACTATTTTATCATTTCATTATAAATTACTCTAATGTCCGGCTCGTCTTTATACTTATTTTCCATAGGACACATACCAGTTTTATTTTGATTTATAATGTATTCTACTTTTTCTCTAAATTCATATTTAATATGATTTTCTTCTAAAACAGGAATCGCATACTGACTTATAACATCTGCATAAATCTCTTTAACTCCCGCTACAGTTAAAATACTACCTGCAACTTTTCCAATCACCTTATCAGCTACAATTGCTCCTCTCAATGCATTCTCATTTTCATGCAAAATATCTTTTATATCATTTATTCTGTCTTGATAATATTCCTTTATTTCTCCATTTTCATAAGCTACAACTAATGCAGCATTCTTTTTATACAAAATGTCTTTTACTTCTTCTAATTTAGCCATTTAATTTAATTCCTTTCTTAATTGCTTTAGCTATAAATGGCACACATATTAATTGAACTGCAATTCCAGGTAAACCTGTAATAATACTTTCTATTACAGATATTCCATATGTAGGTAAGCCTAATCCATTAATTGCAACAAATAATACTCCCGCATATAATACTCTGCCTAAAACTATAGTTATAATTAAAGATATATAAGAATTAAATCTTTTATTTAAAATGCTTAATAATATTGCATAAATTACAAGTTCTATTAACATATATGGTAATCTTGCTAAACTAGGCATTCCTGTTAATAAATAACTAAATACTATTGAACTTCCTGCAACAATAGTTGAACTAACAGTTCCAAATACAAGTGCTGCAATTAATACAGCAATATGCATTGGCAAAAATGTTGCTCCTGCATTCGCACCTGCTAATACATGGAATATTCTAGGAAGTGCAATTCCTAGTCCACTTAACAAAATGGTTCCTACTACATATTTTCCTTTTGTACTTGTTAAAATTTCTAATAAACGATTTTGACTTTTTGCATTTTCTACTTTTTCTATCATAAAAAATTCCCCCTAACCTAATATTTTTGAAAAATCTTTCATAGCTTCCGATATTTTCAATTGTTGTGGACACACTGCCTCACATCTTTTACAACCTAAACAAGCACTTGGTCTTTTATCCTCTGGTAATGCGCTTATTGCCATTGGAGCAATAAACCCACCACCTGTAAAAGTATGCTCATTGTATAAAGATAATAGTTCTGGTATATTTAAACCTTTCGGACAATGTGCTGTACAATAGCGACAAGCAGTACATGGAAGTATGTTTCCCTTTAACATCTCGTCTGCTATTCCTAAAATTGTTTTAGTCTCCGCTTCATTTAACGGCTTACTTTCTTCAAAAGTTTTAATATTATCTTGCATTTGTTTCATACTACTCATTCCTGAAAGAATCATTGTAACTTCCGGAATTGACTGCAAGAATCTAAAAGCCCATGCTGGTGTTTCTTCTTCTGGTCGTAATTGCTTCAATTTTGCTTCCTGATTCTCTTGCAATTTTGCAAGTTTTCCTCCTCTTAATGGTTCCATTACCCAAATTGGAATATTCCACTCTTTTAACAATTCAATTTTTGATTTTGCATCTTGAAATTTATAGTCTAGATAGTTCAATTGTATTTGACAAAATTCCATATGCTTTCCATATGCATCTAGGAATCTTTTCATAACATTGTAACTTCCATGTACTGAAAAGCCCAAATGCTTAATTCTTCCATTTTCTTTTTGTTTTAATAAATAATTCAGTATTCCATATTTTTCGTCTAAATATGGATCAATATTTTTTTCATATACATTATGGAATAAATAAAAGTCGAAGTATTCTTTTCCAGTTTTTTGTAACTGTTCTTCAAATATTTGCTCTACTTTGTCCATATTAGATAAATCATATCCTGGAAATTTTGTTGCTAAATAGTAACTATCTCTTGGATAGTTATTTAATATTTTTCCTATTACTTTTTCTGATTCTCCATTATGATAACCATATGCTGTATCAAAGTAATTAACACCATTCTTTATAGCATAGTCAACCATTTTGGCTGTTTCTTCTTCGTCTATTGGTGTATCTCCATTTTGTCCCTTAGTTGGCAATCGCATTGTTCCAAATCCTAAACTTGACAATTTTAAATCCTTAAAGTTTTTATAAATCATATTCTTCTTTACTAATATATATCTTTTGCAATTTTATTTATCACTAGTTTTAAACAAAACTAATTGTATCTAGTATTTCTTTTAGTATTTTTTCTCTATCACTTGAAGTATCTATATATTTTATTCCATATTTAGGACATTCTATTTTTAACATTTCATTACATTTATACCAGTCTTGTGCATGTTTCAATATATATTCTTCAGATAATCCATATGTCCAACTTTCTTTTGTATCATATTTTAAACATTGTTTTACCATATCTTCAGGTTTTAAATTACCCAATCCTAAACATAACACTATTGTATTATCGAAATCCACCATTTTGCTGACTATTCTAGGATGTAATTGTCCACTTTCCAATATATATCCATATTTATTTGTATCTTTTTTAATTAATGAATTATATAACTCTAACAACGTCTTTTGAAAATACTCACTATGTTCAAATTCTTTTTGCTTATCCACATTTTGTCTATAATATTGTTCTTCATTTTTTGCTCTAATCATTGCCCACTTTAGTGAATCACTATGTATTAAATTATAGCTATGATATTTATCCTTTATCATTTTGCTTAAAGTTGTTTTTCCTGCTCTACCTATTCCCATAATTAATATATTTTTCATAATCAATATTACCTTTTCATATTCTCTTGTATATTTATACCATAGTGTTTTAATTTTTACAATGAATAATACAAAAAATATCATTCTTCTTTTCACATTTTATTTTAAGCTATTCAATACTTTATATAACAACTTGTAAAGCTGTATAGCATCTTTTTCCTCTAAATTCACACATTTACTTATACTATCAGGAATATCTTTAACTTTATCTTTTAATTGTATTCCTAATTTGGTTATTGAAATAATTAAATTTCTCTCATCTTTTTTTGCTCTATTTCTTTCAATATATCCTTTTTGTTCTAACCTTTTTAGCACAGGTGTTAATGTTCCAGAATCTAATAATAAATATTCTCCTAATTCTTTAACATTGATTTCTTTTTTGTCCCAAAGTACCATCATTGTAATATATTGGGTATATGTTAAGTCAATTTTATCTAAATATGGTTTGTATTTTTTTATTATTTCCTTTGAACAAGCATACAATGGAAAACAAAGTTGATTTTCTAATTTTAAATTATCATATTCTTTCATAATGTCTCCTTTTAAGCTGTTTTTTTAGATTCTTCATATGCTTTTTCTATTGCTTTTACCAACTGATCTGCACAAGAAGTTCCCCTTCTTCCACAAATAATTCCACCTATTTTCTCTTTTATTTCTTCTACTGTCATGCCTTCTACTAATCTTGGTAATGCTTGTAAATTGCCAGGACATCCACCACCTAAAAATTTGACATTTGTCACTATATTTCCTTTTAATTCAAATTCTATAACTTTACTACAAGTATTCTCTGTTTCAAAACTATATTTCATACTATAACAACTCCTCTATTTTTTTCTCTAATT
>CANRPR010000061.1 GCA_947632535.1 uncultured Clostridia bacterium
TTAATCCTAATTTAAAAAGAGCAAATGCTACTATGGCATAGAATAAATAATCAATTAATTTATCCCATTTCATACCGCTTTTGCTCTTTTCCTTTTTGTATGTCTGATTTTATTTCTGTCAAATTACTTTCTACATTACCTATTCTATAATCCATTTTTTCCATTATTGAATAGGTATCTTCTAACTTTTCAAGTCTTTCGTCATGTTCATCTAATCTTTTTGTATTACTTTTCCCTCGTTGCTCATTTTGTACTAATCTTTCTATTAATTCTTTTTCTTGCATTTATATATCCTCCGCTTCTTTAAATTTTTCGGTGGTCTTTAAGTAATTATATAAATCTTGAATATTTTTATTTTCATCGTAATCCACACTTATGTATGTAGTATCTACAAATACATTCATTTGTTTATTCTTATCTTTACTTTCATAATATGTAATTTCTTTTTCTCTTTGCTCTTTTGAAATATAAGATGCTATTTCTATAATTATTGAATTATTGGTAACTTTGTTTATACTAACAATTCTATGATAGTTTGTAATTATTCCATTTTCTAATTCAATTTGTTTTTGTAATGCCATAATTTTCTCCTTCCTATTTATAACCTTCTACTCTTGTAATATATATTTTATTATTAGATTGAACATTTATATTTGAACTACCTATAATAAGTTCCCCATATCTTTCAGCATTGTTATTAAAAACACCTATAGTTATATTAGTTCCATTTATTAAAATTGTTTTACCTTTAATATTACCTTCACTATTTTGTCTTATTGTTGAGATAGATAATGATGCGTACTTTCCATTTGGAGAATAAATATTTTCGTAACCATATTCATTGTCATCATCTTTAAAAAATATTTTTAAATAATTAAAATTAGCTGCGCTTTGGCTTAATGTTACTGTACCTGTTGTTCCAGATAAATTATCATATAAAATAACAGGTTTTAAAGTATTTATTCTATTATTAAAATCTTCTTGATTTACTAATTTTTTATCGTTTTCCATTAACTTTCCATTTATATTAATGTTATCTTTCCATATATCAATTAAAGGTATTCCTGCTGTTACTGGTTTTAAAGATGTAATAGTCATTAACTTATCTTGTGCTACTACTTCAAATTCATAAGCATTTTGATAATTGAAATTTGTTCCTAAAGTTCCATTGTAACTAAATGTATTTTCATTTTTTATTGCAGTTAATGTTGCATATTCAGACCATGAACCATCTTTTATTCTATATCTCCATTTTAATACTAATGTATTTGTTACAGAACCAAAAGAAGCATTAAAATAATTACCTTTTAAATTAATTTTTATTGTATTTGATGTGCTATTTTCTCTTTCTATTATCAAATTTGTAATAGCTAATTTCATATATTCAATTAAGGTTTTAGCTATACTATTACTTCCTATATTTCCTCTACTGTCTACGCAAGACAAATTAAATTTGCCACTTTCTACAGAATTTAAAATTGCAGTTGCTAATGTACTTGATTTTCCATCTTCACAAGTTACCTTTTGACTTGCTATAGTAGCACTATTTTTTGCAGTTGCTGTCATTACTACTTTTGCATTTGAAAAATATTTAACTAATTTATTAGCATCTCCTGTTAATGCAGTAGTAACTGTATTATCATCTGTTATAGTTGCTGTAATTGTTGGATTACTATTTATTACAAAAGCATTAAATTTACAGTTTTTCGTTCCAATTAAAGTATTTCCATTATAAGTTTCACAAGTAATTGTACCTTGTCCACTATTTGAATTTGGAATTTGAGCATAAAAAGAAGTTGGAATAGTCCAACCTATACTTGTTTCTGTTGTTTTTGTTGCAATTGTTCCACTTAAAGCTCCAAAATTATATTTCAAAGTATGAGTAAAGTTTGAACTTGCTCTACTGATATTAATTGTTGTAGCACTTCCAATATTTCCATCAGCACACGTTACATTAGATGCTCTTGCTATTGTTGTTAATGTAACTGAACCATTTGCAGAACCACTATATGGACCATATCCACTAGCTTGTGCTAAATCTAGGGAACTTGCTGATATTAATATTGTTTTACTACCATCATCATTGTGTATTATTGCATTACTTGTTACACTTCCTAACAAATAATTAGTATTTTTTTCAATCGTATATGCACCAGTAGTAAAATTATAATCTACTCCATTTATTGTAATAGTATGTACAGCAGAAACATTCCCACGAACTGCTCTTGAATAAGAAGTTGCGCCTAAATAAACATCTACTTTTACCTTAGATGTATTGTTTGATATATCTATATCTTGTTCTGTTACTACTAAATAATATCGCCAATGGTTTTGATTTCTACCAGTAGAACCATTTATTGTAGTTGCCATCTTAACCTCCTATCCAATGAATATGTGTATGTGCTACACTATTTACGCTTACATTCATAATTCTTAAATTTTGCGTTTGTATTTCTCCTTCTACAATTAAATTCTTCATTGTAGCACCATTTATATCAAATTTTGCTATCATTTCATCATAAGAATACAAATACATACCTTTATTATTATAAAGCGCATTAAATTCATCTTGATTTGTAGCTATTACCATACCATTTTCATCTATTGTAAATAAAGTATTTTTTAAATAACTTACTCCACCTTCTATTGCTTTTGAAATTTCAATTTGTAATTGCGAAGACGTTATTGTTTGTTTTAATTGTTCTTTTACAGTTGCAATATCTTCTGCATTACCATTTACTAAAGCATTTACTTGTTCTGCTGTTAAATATCCATTATTCAATAATGTAAGAATACTTGCTGTTGTACTTTCCTTTACGCTTGTTTCTACTTCATTAATTTTAAGATTTAAACTTGAATTACTTTCTGTTATTAATTCTTCTGTATTCTCTGCAATTTCTTCTGTTCTCTCATTTGCCCTGTTTATTGATTTTTCTAAAACTGGTGTTGTATATGTAGTATTATTATCTGTCCAATCTATTTTACTTCTTGTCCAAATATAATAACCTTTTTTCCATACATCTTGAGTATCTTTCCAATCTCCACCTGATTGTGTTGTATCTGAATCAGATAAATAGTACTGTGGTGTTATTTGTTTAATTCCAACACCTGTATCTCCTTTTTGACCATCTTCTCCATTTTTTCCAGAAACACAAGTAGGATTTGATTCTTTAGTTACGTTATCTATATATGTTGTTTCAGTTTTTTGCCATATATATTGTCCTAAAGTCCATGCAGGTGCATTTTCACTCCAACCAGATTCTGGAGGTATTTCTTGAGATTCAGATGAAGCATATAAAACTTTAACAGAAATAATCGCATTTTTTTCAAGTTCTGAAACTTTAACTGAAGTTTTACTTTGTGTTTCTACCATAGCTTTAATATTGTCACTATTTAATTCTATTAAAGATTTTATACCACTTAATTCATCTGCAAGTCCTTCAATTCTTGCTACAGACATTGTTCCAGTTGTAATAAATTTAGCATTTATTTGCCCATCTATTGTAATTGCTGTTTCAAATGGTCCTTCATATCCATTAGAACTAAAACCTAAACCAGCTAAACCAAATCTCCAAACGTTCTTAGCAACTTCTTTTGGTAGTTTATCTAGTATTAAAATTTCATTTTCGTCTATATAAACATATCCTGTTTTATTTAATGAATTT
>CANRPR010000062.1 GCA_947632535.1 uncultured Clostridia bacterium
TTCATTTGGGAGGTTTTCCTCCCAAATGAATATGTTTTTACACTATTTTCTGCCTATTACAAACCTTTTTATTATTACTATTCCTATTAATATTACTACTAGTATTATTATTCCTATTATGTAATATATTGTTGTCTCTCCTGTTGGTGGTGTTATTGTTACTGTTCCATCTTGTGGATTGTCTACATCTATTCCTCCATTCTTGAATGTTGTATATCTTGATGCTCCCGCTGTATCATGTTCCATTGGATTCTTATTCATGTCTTGGTTTCCTGGTGTTGCTCCATGGTCATGTCTTCCTTCACTGTTCTCTATTTCTGCTATCTCTATTAGGTTTGTATATGTTAAGTCATCTGATGCTGATTCTGCTGCTAATACTTTCTTTAATGTTAGTGTGGTTTCTGCACTTTCTCCTACCTTTAATGTTTTTGCTGATATTTCATTGTCTTCTGCTGCTTCTAGTATTATGCTCATTGTACTTATGTCTAGTAGTTTTAGGTTGTTCTTTCCTGCTGAGTTATTTACATATGTTCCATTTGTTCCATTTTGTATTTCTTCTTTCTTTACTACTTTCCATAATGCTTTTCCGTCTTTATCTATATTGTCTGCTTCGTCATATGTTAGGTTGTTTGATACATAGTCTATGATTGTTTTTCCTCTTGTTGTGTTTTCTTCTCCGTCTTTTTCTCCGTTGTTTGTTATTGTAAATCTGTATTTTATCTCTATTTTTGCTCCATTTATTAATTCATCATCCATTACTATGTTTACTAATTCGTTTTTGTCTAATCCTTCTATGTCTTGGCCTCTTAGTTGTCTATACATGTCTTGGCCTTTTACCCACATTAGATTTGCAAATTTCTCATCTGGGTCTACATCAAATAGTATTGTTTTTCCATCTGATGCTATTACTCGTATATGTTCTATGTCTTGGTCTAATACTAGTTCTGTTTTTGGTCTTTCTACTATTCCGAAGTCTACTCCTTTTATTGCATGTACATATCCTGCTCCTCCTTTGTTTCCTGTTGTTTCTTTTGTTGCGTATTCTACTTCTATTTCCATTTGTGGTGTGTATGCATATCTGTATGTTCTTCTTTCTAGTTCGTCTGCTAGAGTTCTATTAAACTCTTTTGTTATATGTTCTGGTTGTGGATCCATATATGCATTTAGTACTTCTGCTTTATGGTTTACTAGTTCTCTTGAGTATTCTTCTTTTGAGTATTTGTTTACTAATTCTTTTCTGTATTCATCATCTCTTGCGTCTGACAATTTATCATCTATTGTATACCAATATGTTCCTTCTGTTCTGTAGTCGTCTATTATTTGTGTTGATGTTATTGACATTAGTTCTCTTGTTTCTTCTTCGTTTCTGTCGTTATAGTCACTTTGGTATTTGCTTATTAGTACGTCGTCTGTTTTGTATGTTTTTTGGTCATATTCATTATTCTTTATTCCATACTGTGTTGATTGATAATCTTGTCCGTTATATGATGTTTCGTTTTCTCCTTTATACCATGTAGATGTTGTTGTCATTGCTGTTTTATCATCTGATCCGTATGTGAATCTTATTGTGTATTCTCCTGGTAAGAATCCTGTGAATCCATACCATCCGTCTTCTTCTTTTCCTGTTGTTTCGTTTATATGTTTTTGAGTTACTGTTGTTGATCTTACTATCATTTTTTGTTCTGTTATTATTTGTCCTCGTTCGTCTAGTTGTACTGTTCCTTCTTCATCTACTTTTGGCATTTCTTTTATTTCTATTAAGTCTACTATTACTCCGTTTATTCCGTTTTCTCCTTCGTCTAGTTTGCCATTTCCTTTTCTTTCTTCTCCTGTATATACTTTATCTTTTCGTTTTCCTGTTGCGTCTTCGAATACTATTCCTTCCATTGTTCTTGATTCTAATAGTTTGAATATGTATGCTGGGGCTCTACTTGTATCGTCTTCATATTTTATTTGTCCGTTTCCTGCTAATTCTGCCATCTTCTCTGTTGTGAATTCTCCTGCTTTTATGTTGCTTATATCTACATTTCCTGGATTTGAGTCTATGTCTATTAGTCCTGGTGTTCCGTCTCCGTTTACTGTGTTGTATGTTTTGTATCCGTTTATTTCACTTAGGTTTAATAGACTTAGTGTTTGGTTGTTTAGTAGTTTTCCACTTAATAGGGTTCCTGCATCATTTGTTGGTCCTAGTAATTGTAGTGTTATGTATATGTATTGTTCTTGTCCATTTCCTATTTTTGTTTCTTGCATTGGTCTTAGGTATATTGTCTTATATGCATTATTCTTTGTTTCATATCTTGAGTCTGCATATTTTGATGTGTATACGTTTCCTTTATCTATTTCTCCTATTCTATTTCCGTCTATGTCTCCTACATAGGCATCATAGAATTCAAAGTTTGTGTCATAGTAGTCTACTACTTCTGTTACTGCTCCTGCTACTCCTGATTGGTTCCTTAATGCTATTTTGTATGTTACAAATACTTTTAATCTGTTGTCTTTGCTTTCTCCATCTAGCTTTAAGTTTTCATAGTTTTCATTTAGTGTATATTGATCGTTTATTTTTCCTGTGTTTTCTCCATTGTAGTTACTACTTTGTCCGTTTGCTACTTCTTCTGTTCTCATGTCTACATCATATGTGTCTCTTTCTACTGCTCTTGTTTGTACTTCGTTTACTTTATCTATTCCACTCTTATATCCACTTTCACTTCTATATGCTCCTCTTAATCCGTTTAAGTAGTCACTTTCACTTATTCCTACACTGAATCCTCCACTTGACCTTCTTGCATCATAGTGATATGTCTCACTCTTTCCGTTTATTACTACTTCTGTTTTCATTACGTCTTTGTATAATGCCATATCAAATGTTGGTCTCGCTTTTATTCCTAAGTTTATATGTAATTGGTTATTTGGTCCTGCATATATTGGCTGATATGTTCTTCCTCCTAATGTCTTTGCTGAACTGTCTATTACAAATTCTCTTATTAATGGATAGTTCTTTACTGAGTATGCATTTATTCTTATGTCTGCTACAAATTGTACTTTACTCTTTATCTCTGCTACATTTCCCATACTGCTTATTACTGCTTGATATGCTGCTTTCTCATTTCCATTATTGGCTTGTACTTGTTTTGCTACTTCTTTGAATACTTCTTCTACATCTTGTTGTAACCATACTTTGTTGTTTATTCTTCCTCCTGTTATGCAGTCTGTTGTTGCATAGTTATTTGGGTATGATCCTATTTCTGCAAATTTATTGTTGAATGCTGTTCTTTCATTCGTCTTTTCTGCTGATTTTGATGCGTTATCATTACTTATATCTCCTATTGCTACGTTTGTATACAACATTCCGTTATATGTGAATTTTACAAAGTATTGTTCTTGAGCATTTAATCCTGTAAATTCATAATATCCATTTGAATTTGTTAATTGTACACAATGTTGTGTTCTTGTTCCTTCTATTGAGTTTATACTTCCTGATGGTGTTGTTGTGCTCTTATCACATGTTAATTCATATCTATCTATTGTTTCTCCTGGTATTTTATCACATGTACATTTATATCTTA
>CANRPR010000063.1 GCA_947632535.1 uncultured Clostridia bacterium
CATACATCTCCTACCTTTTCTTATGATTTTTAACACTTTTCTTCTTGTGTTCTTTTATCATTTTACAGTAAAGATAACCTATTGTTAAGTGGTTGCATAATATTTCTTTTAATATCATTTTTATCTTCTGTATCTATCCTTATATCTCTCTTTCCGCTATTTTATATGCAATTATATTATGTTATCTTCTCTTGCTTGTCGCCTATTGTTGAAATGTTGAAATTTTTATTATCTTTTTTAAACACATCTTAGCTTTTATATCTTTGTGAGGAAAAATATTTTATTTGCTTATATCAGCTGCTTTGTAATTATTGGTAAATTTTTCCAATTTTCTTATATCATTGATTAATTAGGCATAAAATGGTATAATTATTATAGAGGAAATTTCCTACATTTTTTTAGAAAGGAGAAAAAGTTATGAAAAGTAAATCTTTCAAAAAGCTCTTAGGAATTGCACTTATATGTTTTATTGTACTTTCATCTTTACCTATGAATGTTTCAGCAACCTCTAGCAACAAACCAACTTTATCTTTTAGAGCACATGTTCAAACATTTGGCTGGCTAGATTTCGCCCAAAACAGTAACATAATAGGAACAACCGGAAAATCTAAGAGAATGGAAGCTCTAGAAATAAACATAGATGCACCTGCTGGTGTTCAATTAAAATATAGGGCACACGTTCAGACTTACGGTTGGATGAATTGGGTTACAGCAGATAACACATATGGAACTAACTTCGTAGGAACAATGGGCAAATCAAAAAGAGTTGAAGCAATACAAATTGTTTTAGAGGGACATAGCGATTACACTTTAAAGTATAGAGCACATGTTCAAAAATATGGTTGGATGAATTGGGTTATAGCAGGAGATTCAATAGACACAGCTACTTTTGCAAAAAATACTTATGCAGGAACACAAGGCGAATCAAAAAGAATAGAAGCTTTAGAAATTGTTTTAGTAAAAAAACCTGAAAGCAATTTATTAACTGATAAAAGTTCAAATGCAGAAGTAGAAAACAAGGCTGAAGCTCAACCAAACCTTACTGAAGTACAAACACAAAATGAAACTCAACAAAAACCTACAGAGGTACAAACACCAACTGAAACTCAGTCAAACTTTGCACAACAACAAACACAAGCTGAACCTCAACCAGAAGTTGCTGAAAATAATTCCGGAGTTGAAACTCATACCCACACTTTCACACAATGGGAAACTATAACAGAACCAACTTGTAATCATTATGGAGTACAAAGTAGAAAATGTAGCACTTGTGGTGCAACAGAAGAAAAAAATCTTTATGTTAGCGTACCACACCAACTTGTAGGAGCACCTGAGCTTGATATACCTGCTACCTGCACAAAAGCTGGAGCAGTTTATAGTAAATGTTCAGTATGTGGTGATCTATTTTTCCATATTGTTCAACCACTAGGCGATCATATTTGGGATACTGAGTATACTATTGATACACCTGCTACTTGCACCACAGCTGGTTCAAAGTCTATTCATTGTAGTAGATGTGATGCTACAAAAGAACAAGTTACTATTCAAGCAACCGGACATGATTTAACTCGTATAACTAAAGAAGCTACATGTACTGAAAATGGTGCAATACTAGAAAAATGTACAAAATGTGATTATGAAAAAGTGGTTAGCTCAACTCCTAAAGTATCACATAAATTTGAAACATTAGATGATAAAATTTCTCCAACCTGTGTAACTGCAGGTAAAGAAGCAAGTCAAAGATGCACCGTTTGTGGAACAATTGTAGAAGGTAGCATTATAAAAGCATTAGGACATGATTACAAATATATAACTGACAGCTCAGCTTGTATAGGCACATATACAGAATATAAATGCGCACGTTGTGGATTTGATAACACAGACTCATTAAATAGTTTAAAATTTGGAAAAGGTCATAACTGGGTTTATGATTCAGTTAACAATTATTACTACTGTGCCGACTGTGAGGATTCAAAACCAGATGCACATGGACACTACGAAAACACATGGTGGTGGGCATGGAGAAACAAACCAGTAGGTGCAATCTGGATGGTAGGATTCACTTGCGATAATGTAAAATGTTATGGATTTAATGGAGCAAATAAAATATTAGAAAGTAGACGAGGAGAAAAACGAGCTATAACTATGATTGCTCCAGAAGCTAGAGAGGGTTATGTATTTGACGGATGGTATGATTTAGCAACAGGACAAAAAGTTACAGCTACAAAATCAACAGGAGATGGCTCTACCTATGTAAATGGAACAACTATTAATGTTGGCTGGAAAGATATGTACAAAGGTTTTGAAGCTAGATATACCTCTAAATAAATCAGATTTTTCATATAATCGTACTTATATAAAAGGGGCTGTAAAGGCCCCTTTACATTTATTAATTATTTTTTAGATAACACTTTTTATAAATCTATCTTCGAAAAAATAATAATTGGTATATATCATTTTATAGAATTGTTTTAATGATAAACGGTTGAAATTACTGTATAAAAGGTCTTTTTATTGACTTTTGTTACATTTATATGCTATATTTTTACTGCTAAAATAATTTAGCAACAATGATATGAGGTTTCCAACTATAATATTTAGGAGGTTTAACAATGAAAAAAATTTCTTATATGCTAATTGCAATTTTATTTGCTTTAAACAGTATTTCATTCACATCATTTGCAACTGAACCAATTGCTCCTGCTAACACAACAATTGACAACGTAAATAGTACAACGTCTAAAGACTCCTTTGGCGGTTACGGCCACCGGGTTACAGGAACTGATAGCGGTAGTTTTGGAGTAAGTTGTCCTAGTGGCGCTGGTGCCGGTGCTGGTATTACTATCAAAAGCGAATGCAATTCAGATGGTGCTTTTTCTTATATTAGCATCGAAAAACCAGATGGAACTTTTTTTGGTAACAATATTTATTTAGATGGCAATGAAGAAAAAAAGTTCCAGATTTGGTTTCCACAAAATGGAACTTATACAATTCATTATGTAACATACACACCAGATCAAACAGTACATTTACAATGCTGGATTTACGGCTAAGAAATAAGTAATCACAGTCACAATTAATTTTAACCTCATATCAAAAGAGGGTGTCCTAGAATATAACCCCGAAAGGCAAAATTCCAGTGAGAAATCGCTGGAATTTTTGTATGTAAAAATGCTGACAAATCAATACTTTAATGATATAATTTAA
>CANRPR010000064.1 GCA_947632535.1 uncultured Clostridia bacterium
GAGGCAGAGCAAAATGAAATAGACATACTAGATAATTTAGACAATTATATGAGTACAGTATTAGTATCAGAAGAAGGGTATAATGAAGAAGCAAAAGTAAATGAACCAAAATTAGTAGCAGGAATGATACCAGCATACTATGATAATACAGATAGTAAATGGAAAGTAGCACCCAAAGATAATACAGAAAATAAGTGGTATAGCTATACAAGTGAAAATAAGCAATGGGCGAATATAGTAACAGTATCAGATGAAAATGCAAGTTTAAGAACAGCAGAAGTAGATACAGAAATACCAATGGAAAAGATAACAACATTTTTTGTATGGATACCAAGATATGCATATAGTATAGTAGATGGATATAAAACATCAGATACAGAGAAGCCAAGTGAAACAAATGCAAAAGAAGAAAAGAAAATAGATATAACTTTTATAAAAGGAAATACAGACGTAGGAATAGATGGAACAGTATATCCAAGAGATTATGATGAAAGTAAATTAGAAGCAGGAGATAAAACGCCAATGATAGTGCATCCAGCATTTACATTTGGAGATGAAGAATTAACAGGGATATGGGTAGCAAAGTTTGAAGCAAGTGGAACTACCAAAGATAATAAAGCAGTAGGAAATAGAGAAGGAGGAACAGCAGAACCAACAGCACCAGATGACAGCACATATGTAAAGATATTGCCTAATGTAATAAGTTGGAGAGATATGATAGTAGGAGAAATGCAGTATCAAAGTATGAACATGAAAAATGATACAAGAGGAGCATATGGTTGGAGTAGTGTAGTAGATAGTCACTTAATTAAAAATAGCGAATGGGGAGCGGTAGCATATTTGTGCTATAGTAAATATGGCGTTGTTCCTATGGCAAATAGTAATGCAACATATGGAAGCAGCTGGTATGACTTGCATACAGAAGCAGGACCAGAAACAGCAGAAAGTGAAAAGAGATATGAAAATTGGACAGAGGAGAGTCATGGATATGATACAGCAAATGGACAGTTGGCAAGCACAACAGGAAATATATACGGTATATATGATATGAGTGAAGGCGGATGGGAAAGAATAGCAGCATTCTATAACAATGGAAATACACAATTAAGTACAAACGGAAACAGTAGTAGAATACAATACTTTGATGCAATAAATAATAAGCTAAATCCAACATATTCAAAATACTGGGATGTATATGAAGTAAGTACTGAAGAAAAAAGTAATAGCATAAAAGTAAATGAAGAAATATTGACACAAGAAGAGTTGTGGAAATATAATGCCAAAATGCAGCCTGAAGATGCATATGAAAAAAAGAGATATGAATTAGCAAAAATAACATGGGATATGTTAGAAAAAATAAAAGGAATAGGAATAAATGAAGTAGCAGGTAGTTGGAGTTATAGAGGATTAATAAATCAAAATATGCTTACTAAGGTAAACATATCAGATACAAAAGAAACATATGGGTGTACATGGAATTCCGATTTAGCAGGTATTATGAGTGGTAATGCCCCTTTTGTAAGTAGGGGCGGACAGGCTGGGTATCCGAGTGTACACACTGGAATTTTATTATCTAGTTCGTTTGATGGAACAGGACATTTTGCAGGAGGCTTTCGTCCAACATTAGCATTTTAATTATGCAACCTAACTAACAAATAACATAAAACAAAAACTGTGCAAACTTGCACAGCTTTTTATAAATTCTGTAATGAGTTATCGGAAATATTGCCAAAAATGCACAATGCATATAAAAATAATTAAACAATATATATAGTAAAATTTTAAATTTAATGGTATAATAGAAATGTATTGCATAATAACAAAAAATAATAAATGTACTGCTGAATATATAGAAGAATAAATAAAAAAATTGAGGTAAAAATATGGTTAGAGACAATCTTAAAAAAGAAGTAAACAAAGAAATAGCCGATATAATAAATAAATATATATCCATTGTAAAAGAAAATTATGATGTAGCAGCAATAATATTATTTGGATCTTATGCAAAAGGAACAGAGAATGAAGATAGTGATATAGACATAGCCGTTATTACAGATGATATAAAAACAGATATATTTGATGAAGAAGTAAAGTTGACTTTATTAAGAAGGAAAATAGATTCAAGAATAGAACCACATATTATTAGTGTTAGCGATTATGAAAATAATGAAACACCTTTTGTAGTAGAAGTAAAAAATACAGGAATAAAAGTAGCATAATAATATGAAAAACAAAGAAGCTGGAGGTGAGGAGTTGGAAAGATATTTGAGAAGAATGCATGGTGGAGAACTATGGGCCAAAATTGAAGTATTAGAAAAAGTTTCTACTCCTTTGTTTAAGAATATATAAATTTTAAATAAAGGAGAAATAAAAATATGAATTATGAAGATAAGAAAATAGTAGGAATCATTGCTTCAAATGTTGAGCCATCAATAGCATTAAATGTAATTGGACATTTAGCAATTTCAATAGGAAAATATTCAAATGAAGAAATAATGGGAAAGCCAATAATTAAAGATAAAACAGGAGTTGAACATTTAGGCATTAGTCAATTTCCATTTATAATAACAAAAGTTAAATCTGGAAAATTAAAAAATGCGATAGATTTAGCAAAAAATAATCCTAATTTACTAGTAGCCGATTATCCGAGAGATATGTTAGATACAAGAACAGATGAAGAGTTAGTAAATTCAATTAGTTCAAAAGAAAATGATAAATTAGAATATTTAGGTGCTGTTATTTATGGCAATACTAAAGATGTTAATGAAATAACTGGTAAATACCAATTATGGAAATTAGAATAAAATAAAACCAAAAGGAGGGTGAACTTGTTAAATGCCTTCCTTTTGGTTATTTATATATATAAAATTCGTAACATACATTACATAATATTCTGCCATACTATACTTGTAAAACATATATGGGAGTAGTGTTTCTATATAGTTGGAAAGTTCCGAAGGAAATATTATGCAACCACTTGACAACAGATTATCTTTACTGTAAAATGATAAAAGAACACAAG
>CANRPR010000065.1 GCA_947632535.1 uncultured Clostridia bacterium
CTATATTGCAAGTTATATTTTAGTGTACAAAGAAAAAATAAATAAAAGGGAAATATGTATTTAAAGATATTGTACAAAAAGATTTGTCTGTTGTCAAGTGGTTGCATAATATTTCCTTTGGAACATTCCGACTATTCAGAAATACTACTCCCATATATGTTTTACAAGTATAGTATGTCAGAATATTATGTAATGTATACATCATTTTTTATATTTGCTTTTGGAATGAATGAAGTAGTATGTAAATTAGGATAAAATCTACGGAATAAATTGCTTTTGAATAAAAATAAAAATTGCACAAGTTTCTTAATTTAATAAAAAACTCATGCAATTTGATGTATGTTATTTGTTAATTAGGTTTCTTGTATAATTTTTCAATATATATATTTATATGGATTAGTACACATATTTTAGAATGCAAGAACTGGTGTAAATCCAACCACATTTTGACCAGTACAACTATTCCAACCAGCACTCAATATTACACTAACAGCACTCCCATCTCCAATTGATCCTCCGGCGAATAATACAGCAGTTACTACTTGGATTAACAGGAATGCAACTACTATTCCAACCACATTTAAATGGTCTTTCACCACCGTTTCTTTTGCTCGAAATTATCTCCAAAAACAATTTGTTGTCCATCAGGTGAGCTATATATATACTTATCAGTTACTTCATTTAGTCCAATTCCTTTTCTTTTTAATAAATTTTTCCATATTACCTTCGATATTTCATATCTCTTTTGCTCAAATATATAACTGTTTTCAACATCCTTATGAATCCACAATTCATTTAATGACATTTTTTCTTCGCCTACATCAATCTTTTTATTTTCACTTGCTTCATTTCCAACATCAAATGCTTCCCAATATTTAGCATAAATTGGCTTTAATCTATAATATGATTCCATCTCTCCATTTCTTTCTACTTTTTCAAAAAAATGAGCCTGTGGTATATCAATAGTAGGAAGTTCCTTATCTCCATAATCAAAATATCCTGCTGTCATCGAATATATTCCTCCATTCATGTCATATATTCCATACACATTTCCTGTCGTACTTGCTAACTGTCCTAACACTGTATTGTATCCATTATTTTCCTCATTCCATGAAGCATAACTTGTTACCTCTCCGTCCGCACTTGGTCCTGCCCCTGTACGAAAAGTACTGCAAGCATTAATTTGTGGTATCATACCATATTTACTGTAGCATAGATATGCTACTGCTCCCCATTCTACATTCTTTATCAAATGGCTATCTACTATACTACTCCATCCATATTTTTCTTTTTTATTTTTCATATTCATACTTTGATATTGACTCTCTCCTATACTTATATATCTCCAACTTAATACACTTGGTACTACTTTTACATATGTTGTCTCATCTGGTTGTGTACCTTCTGCTTCCGTTCCTACTGCTGTTCCATCTTCTGTTGTTCCACTTGCCTCAAACTTCGCTACCCATATTCCTGTTAACTCTTCATCTCCAAATGTAAATGCTGGATGTACTATCATAGGCGTTTTATCTCCTGCTTCTAATCTACTTTCGTCATAATCTCTTGGATATACTGTTCCATCTATTCCTACATTTGTATTTCCTTTTATAAAGGTTATATCTATTTTCTTTTCTTCTTTTGCATTTGTTTCACTTGGCTTCTCTGTATTTGATGTCTTATATCCATCTACTATACTATATGCGTATCTTGGTATCCATACAAAAAATGTTGTTATATCTTCCATTGGTATTTCTGTATCTACTGCTGCTGTCCTTAATTTTGCATTTTCGTCTGATACTGTTACTATATTTGCCCATTGCTTATTTTCACTTGTATAGCTATACCACTTATCTCCTGTATTATCTTTTGGTGCTACTTTCCATGTTTCTGCTGCTTCGTCATAGTATACTGGTATCATTCCTTCTGCTAGTTTTGGTGCATTTACTTTCGCTTCCTCATTATATCCTTCTTCTGATACTAATACTGTACTCATATAATTGTCTAGATTATCTAATATGTCTATTTCATTTTGTTCTGCCTCTGCATACTTATCCTTTCCTTCTTTTGCTCTTGCTAGTATTCCATTCTCTCCAAAGGTTAAGCTTATTGTTACCCCTGCTAATATTAGTAACACTATTATTGTTATTACTAATGCTATTAATGTTATACCCTCTTCTTTTCTTCCTTTCATACATACATCTCCTATCTCTTATGATTTTCAACACTTTTTTCTTGTGTTCTTTTATCATTTTACAGTAAAGATAATCTGTTGTCAAGTGGTTGCATAATATTTCTTTTTTAAGGCTGTTATTGCAAAAAAATGCTACTCACATGTAATTTTTCACATAGGAGTAGCCTAGATATTATGTAATGTATATTTACTTTTATTTTTCTATACTTTGCAATTTGAGATAAATGATAAATTAAAATTGCATGAGTTTTGATTCTATAAAAAACTCATACAATTCGATATATGTTATTTGTTAATTAGGTTGTATCATTTAATATATTTCTAATTTAATGTAAGCGCCGGACGGAAGCCACCAAAGTAGAGTTCACTACCATAATGGCAGTCAGAACGCAACACGCCTGCAGCAGCTCCATCATAGCAATAGCCACCGCGATACAAGAACGAGCTGCTAGCGCTTCCTATTAGCACATAATCACTATTCCATGCTTTTCCTAATGTCTGTGTTGTATCTTCTGGTTTTACTTTCCATACTAGTCCTGTTGTTCCATTTACTAATCCTCTATAGCTCCAACTTCCTCCTACTTCATTCATTCCTATTCCTTTTACTTTTTCTAAGTTGTTCCATGTTTCTTCTGTTAACTCATGTCTTTTTTGCTCATACTTATCTTCTTTTTTGCTTGCATTCCATAATTCGTCTTGCTTTAATATTTCTCCATTTACTTCTATGCTATTGCTCTTCTCTTCTTCGCTTACTTCGTATGCTTCCCAGTAGTCTTTGTACTCTGCTTTTAATTCATTTTTATCCGTATCAAAATATTGTGT
>CANRPR010000066.1 GCA_947632535.1 uncultured Clostridia bacterium
TACATTCTTTGGATTATCGTCTGGTTCTGCTGTTCCTTTTTCTACTAATGTTCCAAATTGATAATCTAAATTATCTAGTATGTCTATTTCATTTTGCTCTGATTCTGCATATTTACTTGATGCTTCCTTTGTCCTTGCTAGTATTCCATTTTCTCCAAATGTTAAACTTATTGTTACCCCTGCTAGTATTAGTAACACTATTATTGTTATTACTAATGCTATTAATGTTATACCCTCTTCACTTCTTTCTTCCATACATACATCTCCTTTTCTTATGATTTTTAACACTTTTTTTCTTGTGTTCTTTTATCATTTTACAGTAAAGATAACCTATTGTCAAGTGGTTGCATAATATTTCTCTTTTAGAGTTATTATTGTGTAAAAATGCTACTCCTATGTGGATTTTCCACATAGGAGTAGTCTGAATATTATGTAATGTATGCATCATTTTTATATCTATTCTTGATACAGAATACAGAATTTAATAGTAAAAAGTAAGCATTTTTCAGGCAAACACACCCTCGCTAAAAAGCTAGCACCGGACGAAAATTTCGTGCATGGGTAGGATCTCCAGCAGAACTAAAAAATCTCATGATTCCTGTCCCAACTCCTATATCATATGCTCCACCACGAAACATAAAAGGCAAATTAAGACTATGTACGCATATATCATCACTATTCCATGCCTTTCCATATGTTTGTTCTACATCTGTTGTTTCTGTTTTCCATACTAGTCCTCCTGTTTCTACCAATCCCTGATAACTCCAACTTCCTGCTATTTCATTCATTCCTATTCCTTTTTTATTTGCTTGTCTATTCCATAATTCTTTTGTTAATTCATATCTTTTTTTCTCATACTCTATACCAACATATTTTCTACTCCATAAATCAATATAATTTAATGTTATATCATCTATTTCTATTTCGCCACTTTTTTCTTCTTCATTCACTTCGTATAGTTCCCAATACTTTGAATATACCGGATTTAGATTCTTAGTTTCTGCGTCAAAATATTGAATTTTACTTCCATCATGCACATCACTATTTCCATATGTATTTACATATGTGCTATTAAAAAATGATGCTACATACTCCAGTGCTCCTCCAGACATATCATATATTCCATATACATTTCCCGTCGTACTTGCTAACTGTCCTAATGTTGAAATGTAACCATTTTGACTTTCATCCCATGTAGCATAACTCTCTTCTACATCATTTGCACTTGGTCCTGCTCCTGTGTGCATGTCATAACAATATGTTTCTTTTTGCCCATTTCCATTCTTTTGCGGTACACTACCATATTTACTATAGCATAGATAAGCTACTGCTCCCCATTCACTATTTCTTATCAAGTGGCTATCTACTATACTACTCCAACCATATGCCGCCTTGTTGTCTTTCATGCTCATACTTTGATATTGACATTCTCCAACCGATATATGTCTCCAACTTACTACATTTGGTAATACTTTCACATATGTACTTTCATCTGGCTCCTTTACATTTTCTATGTTTCCTCCTTCTGCATTTCCTACTGCTGTTCCATCTTCTGTTGTTCCACTTGCTTCAAACTTCGCTACCCATATTCCTGTTAACTCTTCATCTCCAAATGTAAATGCTGGATGTACTATCTTGGGTGTTTTATCTCCTGCTTCTAATTTACTTTCGTCATAATTTCTTGGATATACTGTTCCATCTATTCCCACATTCGTATTTCCCTTTATAAAGGTTATATCTATTCTTTCTGTTCCTTCTTTTTTCTTTTCATTTGTTTGTGTTGGTGTTTCTTCATCCGATGTTTTATAATATCCTGCATTTATACTATACGCATATCTTGGTATCCATACAAAGAATGTTGTTATATCTTCCATTGGTATTTCTGTATCTACTGCTGCTGTTCTTAATTTCGCATTTTCGTCTGATACTGTTACTATATTCGCCCATTGCTTTGTATCATAATCATACCACTTATTTTCTCCCTTATTATCTTTTTGTGCTACTTTCCATATTTCTGCCGTTTCGTCATAGTATACTGGTATCATTCCTTCTGCTAGTTTTGGCTGGTTTACTTTTGCTTCTTCGTTATATCCTTCTTCTGATACTAATACTGTACTCATATAATTGTCTAAATTATCTAGTATGTCTATTTCATTTTGCTCTGCCTCTGCATACTTATCCTTTCCTTCTTTTGCTCTTGCTAATATTCCATTCTCTCCAAAGGTTAAGCTTATTGTTACCCCTGCTAATATTAGTAACACTATTATTGTTATTACTAATGCTATTAATGTTATACCTTCTTCTTTTCTTCCTTTCATACATACATCTCCTACCTTTTCTTATGATTTTTTAACACCTTTCTTCTTGTGTTCTTTTATCATTTTACAGTAAAGATAATCTGTTGTCAAGTGGTTGCATAATATTTTTACTTAATGTAGTTTGTATGTATCATTGCTCATTAAAATTTACACAATTATCATTGTTTTACAATTTACAATAGTGTACATTTCAGAGTAAAAATGATAAAAATAAAATTGCATAAGTTCCTTAATTTAATAAAAAAACTCGTGCAATTTTATATATGTTATTTGCTAATTAGCTTGTAAAATTTATTATATTTCTAATTTAATATAATGGCTGGGCGGAATCCATATGTGTTCAACTCATTGCCATCAAACGCAGTAGAAAGTAAAACGCCTACGTAAGCCTCATTACCACAGCCCCCACTGCGAGTCAAAAATGATCTGTTAGCGCTTCCTATTAGCACATAATCACTATTCCATGCTTTTCCATATCCTCTGTCTGTCTTTGTTGGATCTGTTTTC
>CANRPR010000067.1 GCA_947632535.1 uncultured Clostridia bacterium
TTCTTGTGTTCTTTTATCATTTTACAGTAAAGATAATCTGTTGTCAAGTGGTTGCATAATATTTCCTTCGGAACTTTATAATTGCATAAAAATACTACTCCCATGTAGAATTACTACATAAGAGTAGTTAAAATATTATGTAATGTATACATCATTTTTTATATTTTCCCTTGCTATGTAAAACCGAATAAAACTTACAAAATAAATTACTTTTGTATAAAAAATAAATTGCATAAGTTTTTTTAACTCATGCAATTTGATATATGTTATTTGTTAATTAGGTTTCAAAATTTATTATTTATTTTCCATTTAATCGTATTCTTCTTTGCGAAGCAAAGCGGTTCTTTATATGGCATTTTGTCCATCGCATTTTCTAATTTTAGAGAAGCGTCCCTAATTGGACAAAATGTCCAAAAAAGAACCGTCCCCATTTGGTCATGGTTTTAATGCTGTAATAGGTAAAACATAAACTCCATCTGGTCTTTTTATAACTGCGTCATATAAGCCACATATTACGCACATAAATTTAGGTTTAACTTCTGCTAATTCATAGAATTTTCTTAAACTAGCTACAGCTTCTTCCTCTTTATTGGCTCCTAATTTTATTTCTATTGCTCCATATTCTCCATCTGCAATTTCTATTATTGCATCTACTTCTACTCCTGTATCATTTTCTCGATAATGATATAACTTAGCACCTATGCTTTCTGCATATATTTTTAAATCTCTTTCACATAAAGCTTCGAAATATAGTCCCATTGTTTCTAAATCATTTATTAGTTTTTCTGGAGTAATATTTAAAATTGCACATCCTAAAGATGTATCTATTAAATGTCTTTTAGGATTTTTGCCTACATTCATCCTTGAACGTATTTTGTACATGAAAGATTTTTGATCTTCTATTAAATGTAATCTAGTTAATACATTCAAGTAATCTGCAACAGTGTTTCTGCTTATAGTTATATCTTCTTCTGTGATATTATCATCAATATCTTTTATTAATACATTATTAGATGAGATAGTACTTTCATTTCTTGCAAGGGACCTCAGTAACATTTCCATTTTTTGCTTATCTCGTTTTACTCCATCTATTTGTATAATGTCTTTCTCTAATACTGCTTCAATATAGCTTTTAGCTATCTTCATGGCTCCTGCAACATTCATATTAATTGTTTCAGGCCATCCTCCTCTTACAATTAATTCTGCTAATTTTTGTAATTCTACTTTTTTTACCATCTTATTAGTTACTTTATTTTCAAATAAATCTTTTAATGATACTTCTCCACTGGAATCTCCTGACTCATATAATGACATTGTATACATTTTCATTCTACAAATTCTTCCTGCTCCTGAATGATGTATTTTGTCACTTACTGGTACACTTGAACCTGTTAAAATATATTTTCCTTTATTTTTATCTTGATCACATTTAAATCTTACTGCATCCCATATTGCAGGTACTTCTTGCCATTCGTCAATAAGTTCTGGCATTTCCTTGTCTAAAACTAGGTTTACATCCATTTCAGCTAAATGTTTTTCTCTAAAATTATCTGCTGTATTGTTTAAATATGTTACACTTTTTGAATGATTTAAAGCTGTCCATGTTTTTCCACACCACTTTGGGCCTTCAATACTAATTGCACCAAAAACTTCTAAATTTTCTTCTATTGCTTTATCTATTAATCTTGGCATATAGCCTTTTGGAGTTAGTTTCACTAATATCACCTCTTTTTTAGAATAACATATTTGATTATTTTTTTCAATATGTATTGTGCATTTTTTGAGCATTTTGTTGTGCAATTTTTGACAAGATTGTTGAAATAATTTTATCATTTGTTACAAAATGTATAATAAAACTGTGCAAATTCTCAAAGTGCCCTACTTTTTCCTTGAGATTTGCACAGTAATTCAGATGCAAGTTTCTTATTTATTCATGTCTAAATTATTTTTTAACTTTAACTTTCTAACTCTCAAATACTTATCCAATAAATTCCCATGCTCTACGTTCGCTATCCCAACGAAGTCGATCAATATTAAAGCATTCGCCGACCCACGTATGATAATCTAAAAGACCGCATCTCTCGGAAAGCATTAAATGCTGTCGCTAATATTCTACCGGACTCATGAATGCCGTAATAGTTTTAATTCGCCATCAACTTCCACATATCCCCTTAAATAGCCATCTATAAAACGTGGCCCGCGGACATCTTTCATCCGGAACAGGCTTCGAACCATAATACGCAGCATACATATCTTCTGTTGCTCCATGTGCTTCAAATGAAACACTACCTGAGGCATTCTTAAAATAAAATTTACCGACAATTGTCATCCATATCTTGCAATATATCCCAAATCGAGCTATAGCTACTTTTAACAGATGATTCGAAAACTGCTTCTTCACTAACTACATAAACATTAAGTTCATCATAATATCCTGCTACAAACCATTTTTTAACATTGCCATAGTCATAAACCAAATCATTTTTTTCCACCTTATTCTTACTCCATTGTGCATATACTGTTGCTCCCTTAGTTGTCATTTTTGTGTTTTGATTTACTTGTTGTCCACCACTTTTTGCTGTAAACCATCCTTTGAATGTATATCCTGACCATGTTGGATTTTGTAAGGTTCCATACGTAGCATTATATTCCACTTGTTTGGCTGTTATAGTACTTCCTCCCATTGAATCAAATGTTAAATTATATTTATTTGCATTTACTGTTAATACACTACTTACTGTCTCTCTTCTATTTCCTACATTATCTACCGTTAATAC
>CANRPR010000068.1 GCA_947632535.1 uncultured Clostridia bacterium
ACAAGAGAAGATTTACAAGAAGTAGGAACAGGAAATAATGTATACATAGAGCAAGAAAATAGATATTGTGTATATGCTATAAATGCTGGATATATACTAATGGAAGATATAGATTTAAGTGATTCACCATGGACACCTATTCAAAATGAAATAACAGGAATATTTGAAGGAAATAATAAAACAATAAGAAATTTAAATATGAATATAATATCAGGAGGAAATTATGGATTGTTTGCAGCATCGGCAAGAGCAACAATTCAAAATTTAAATATGACAAATGTAAATATAAAAGTAGAAAATGTAAGTACTTCTGATACTATAAATGTTGGAAGTATTACAGGATTTCGAAATGGAGGAGATATTAAAAACTGTGTAGTAACAGGTTATATAACATCTGAAAGTGCTGCTAATATAGGTGGAATTGTAGGAAAAGCAGAAGGAAAAAGTTATGGACCAGTATATATTTCAAATGTAAAAAGTAACACACAAATAAACAACAAAGGTAACACAGGAGGAATAGTAGGATATTACGAAGTTAATAATATGTCCTTTAATATAGAAAATGCAGTAAATGATGGAAATATTATAAGTTCTGGTTCTTGTATAGGTGGAATTATTGGAAATGTGCAATTAAGTGGAAATAATTCATACGATATAAGCGCATGTGAAAACCATGGAAAAATAGCAGGAAGTAGTTATGTAGGAGGAATAGTTGGAAATTCATATGGTGTTATAATGGCAAATAATTGCACAAATACTGGTAAAATCACGGGAGGAGAAAATATTGGTGGAATAGCCGGATATATTAATAATAATGATGGAACTTCATATATAATTAGGATACAAAACAGTAATAATTATGGAAATATAGGATCAGGCAAAAACATAGCAGCAGGTGGAAATAGAGGACGGTATAATTGGACAAGTTTATAGTGGTAATTATTTTATTGATATTGAAAAGAATAATAATTACGGAGATATTAATTTTGCTGGTTCCCAATGCGGAGGAATTGCTGGCTATGTTTGTTCGCATAGTAGTTCAACGACTGGAATTATAATGATTGGAAATAAAAATTATGGTAACATGAAAGGCAATGGAACAACGGAAATTGGAGGAATTGTAGGATATGCTGTCTCTCCTAATAGCAATCAAGCTTCAAATATTAATAATAATGTTAACGAAGGTCAAATATTATTGGAAGGAGGACACTCTTCATATATTGGTGGAATTGTTGGTAGATATATTGGTAATGACTTGAATTTGAACTCAAATACTAATAAAGAAAATGGAGAAATATGTATAAAGATTGGATATAGTGGCACACACAATTTCATACGGAGGAATAATAGGAACAATAACTTCTTCTACATCTACACAACATACACAATCTAATAGCAATACTAACGAAGCAGATATTTCTATATCTTTTCCACTTTATAATGATTACTGCTATATTCAAGATGTTGGAGGAATAATTGGACGCGCATACAATAGTTGTGATATAAATGGTAATAGTAATAGTGGTGATATAAATATAACAGATTTTTCATTCGTTGACCATATAGGTGGAATTTTTGGTAAGGGAGATGATGTTAATTTATGTAATAGTAACAAAAATGATGCTAATATAAAAATAACAAATATCTCGAATGAGATACGTTCTGTTGGAGGAATTGGTGGCTATTGTGATTTTATGCCAAAAGGAAATAACCAAACTATAGCAAGTTGTTATAGTACTGGTAATATTACTGCAACCTCTCAAACATTTAAACAAGAGGTGAATCATATTGGTGGATTGTTTGGCGGATTTTTTGATTACCGTGATGGTAGCAAAATTGTAGGTTGCCATTATATAGGAAATATCGAAGTTACTTGTGCAAGTGGAGGAACTATTGGAGGTCTTATAGGTCTATGGGATTCTGATGGTGATTCTATGACTAATTGTTTTCATGAAGGAAATATAAATTTAATAGGATGGGACAATCAAGAATCTAATCATAATTGCTATGTAGGTGGACTAGTAGGTAACTGCGCAATTAAAAAAATAGAAAATTGCTATTCAAAAGGTGATATAACTGGAAATGGAGATGTAGGAGGATTATTTGGATATTTAGGAACTTCTGAAGACACAGAAGTTAACTGTACATATGCATTAGGAAATTTAAAATCGAATTATGGATATGCATGTGGAATTGCAGCTTTTGTAAATAAAGGAAGTATTACAAATTCATATTATATTGGTGAATTAAATACTGGAGTATCTGCTGCTGATCCAAATATTAAAATACATGATATATCTGATAATTCCCGTGCAACAATAACAAATTCAAAGAAATTAACAAAAGAAGAGGCTAAAAATCAAGAATCATTCGTAGGATTTGATTTTGAAAAAATTTGGCAAATGGGAGAAGAAAGTCCAAAATTTAAAACTAGTGAATAAATACTTAAAAAAATACAAAAAATGGTTGTAAAATAATTTAAAAATTGATATACTTATATAAGTTTAAGTATATCAATTTTTTG